>NZ_JACJQV010000124.1 GCF_014696875.1 Microcystis wesenbergii FACHB-1317
TGTAATTCTAACTGAAGTGTATTTAACTCGCCAATCGTCCCAGCTTGCTCAATTTTCTCCTCCCAGTAACGGCTAATAGTTGGGCGAACAATTTTCATAATATCCGCTTCTGAGGTAAAGTGCATCCCGTAAGTATGACGCTCTTCAGTATTAGCTGTCCCCTCAAAAATATTACCAAAAATTGCCGGACGGATCTTACTCCAATCCTGACGCGCCGCCACATCCAGAAACTCTAATTCTTTATTAGTTAATTCAATCGGATGAATTATACTAAACAGTCCCCCATTAAAATAATCCACTCCCTGATACTTGCCAGCGGGGGTAATTCCGGGTTGGTTCATCTGTTGAAATAATCCCCCCAAGACATCATAGGAATTGCCACCATTTAGACACTCTTGTACACAAGAAATAAATAAATCTCTCGGTAACAATCCTCGATCCTCAGCAAACATTGCTAATACACACTGCAAAATAAATCGCTGGGCTGTCAACTCATCAAAACCGCTTTTATGACCGCGTTTTTTTAACAGTTGAAACAACTCACCCATCCGCCGCGCCGCCGTTTCTGTAATCTCGACTTGATTATTCTGAAAAATAGGGGTACGATTCCCTGCTTCCATAAAATTGAAGGCACTCACCCGACTTTTCAAATCGTTGAGATTGACTCGATCTACCGGTTCATCTATTTGAAGATCAAAATCAAAAATCCAGAACTGATCAAAATTACATAATAAGACATAGCGAGGGCGATTAGGAACCAAGCGACTCCAGTATTCAAAAGCTTGGGGATAGTGCTTACTTAAATCTTCTCCTCGTTTTTTCATTTCAATTAAAACACGAGGTTTCCAAACTAAATCAGCAAATCCGGTTTTACCTTTCTTGCTACCTTTAGTAATCGCCTCCTCATAGGTTGCACCCGCTTCTAACGCACCTTTATGACCAAAAGCTCGAAAGAAACGGTCTAGGAAAATCTGAGCTTCTTTCCTTTCTTTGCCAGTAATATGCTGTTGACAAAAATCAATAAATTCCTGTAAGCTTTCAAGAGTAGTAGCCATCTTTTGCCTTTCCATTGGAGTAGGGTGGGCGTTGTAGTGCGATCACCATCTTACACAATAATTCATAATTCATCATTCATAATTCATAATTCATAATTCATCATTCATAATTCATCATTCATAATTCATCATTCAGGCTCTTCTAGGTTCTGTGTGATCAGTTTAACTTACATAGGATCGATCGATCTTTGTGTCCTCTCTGTCTGGAGTGGTTCCTTCCACTCCCTCGCTCTTGAGGAATGTATCTTAGAATACATTTTACCCACCAAACCTGGGAGAGCCGATTTTCCATTGAATCAAACCAAATCAATCGACGATTAAAGCAGTCAAACCTATACTAGGTAAGCATTTGGGCGAATTATGCCAAAATACTCACTCTCATTAAGAAAGAAATGCTAAAAGCCTTAATTCTCGTGCTTATTGAGAATGAATCTGTTAGTTTGGCGAGTTTTGAGATTGTAGAAGCCTCTCTGTGAATGCGTTTGAGGCACCTGAATCTTTAGGTTAATTTTCTCCCCTATTATTGGGACTTAGGCATTTTCGGGCAGCAAAAAAGGCTCAAACCATTACGGGACAAAGGGTTAACCTCGATTTATGATTTTCCTTGATCTATCTGGGTTTCAGCGATTTTGGGCTTCTCGAAGTAAATCCCAAGCAGGGATTGGGGTTGAGGCTTTTCTCGATTTGTTTTTTGTCTAAGTCCCATTATAAGTAGTCGTGCAAAATTAATTTCCTAGTGAAGATAGGCAAAAGGCAGGAGGCAAGAGGTGGTTAGATATGTGTAATTAATTTTGCTTAGGTACTTAGCTCAAATTGCCCCTCTCAAACTCCGAAAAACAGCGATCGCCCTTCTTAACCTCAGCTAAAAATGCGATCGCCCTTCTTAACCTCAGCTAAAAATGCGATCGCATTCTCCTATCTACACAGTAAAACAGCGATCGCCCCTGATTAAGCAATAGCAAATTCTGTTAATTTACGACTTGCAGGATCATGAAATGCTAAAACAATATCTTCTTTGGGAATCCCTGCTTCTAATAATTGAGAGGTGATTCCTATTTCTGTCCAATCCTGTTCAATATAAACTCTTTCATTTTTAATACGAATATGAATCTGAATATTGTTGATTTTCTTTTTGTTTATCCAACCAATAGACATCCATAGATAATGATCATGATTTTCATCAAAAATCAAACAGGTTTCTAGTTTTTTTTGGGATGAGCTATTCGCAATTTCGTCTAGCTTTGTTAAGGTATTTTGAATAATTTGGCGATAGTTAGTTAGTTTATCCATTGGACAATCTCCTCTTTTTCGATGTTGACAACTAATAAATCTAATTGGTGTCTTTTAATAACGGCTTGAATAGATTTTCGTTGGAAAAAAGTCTCATAAATTTCATCTTTGATAGCCAGATAGATTTCTTGGTATTCATCTTGCCCTAATTGAATAAGATCACGATAAAAAATATATTGTCCCAAAGCCATTTCAAAGTCTTTCATCATTGAAAGGCCAAGAAAGCTTTTAATTTCAATGATAATTTTACGTTGTCTTTGTTCTTCGGAAATATATTTCTCGATCGCCAGGTCTGGATACAATTCAGCGTCTTCATCGGAAATTTTGGGTCTGAAACCCCGCCGTTCTAGGTTGGCTTTACGTTAGAATTAAAAGGCCAGTCTCGAAAACCAAGTGGACGGCGCAGCACCTTGAAAACTCGGCTTAGGGGGTTCCGACCAGAAAAGCTTGGCCGGGTAAAAAGTCGCGCGCAACAAGTACAAGAAGCTATAGGCGGTCAACGTACCGTGGGACACACGGAATCGGGCTTCTGAAATGGGGCGAAAGTCTGTGGACTCTGTGTAAGACAGTACATGGTTTTTTAACTGTGGTATGCGACGGTGGTGGAAGCAGAAACTTAAATCGTGAGGTTTAGGAATCGCCGCACTTTTAGGGCGGCGAGGATGTCAAATTCAATAGGATAAGGATCAGCCGTAATTGTCCAGCCGTCTTTAATTAAGGCATTTTTAACGGCTTCGTGATAGAGGTCTTTTGCTGGCATTTGCCTCCTTCTATTTTGATCACTGGATTTATTATAAGCGATCGCCCTCCTCTTCTCACAGTAAAATAGCGATCGCCTCTTCCAAATTTTTATTAAAAACGCGATCGCCTATCGGTAGATGTCCTTTCGATGTCCAATATCTAAAATAATCACCTTTTTTGCGGAATCATCTATCGCGTAAATAACGCGATAAACTCCAATCCGAATCCGCCAGCCTTCTCGTCCTGTCAGTTTGAGACACCCTGCTGGTCTTGGATTGTCAGCTAATGCTCTAATCCCGTCTCGAACTTTCTGATAACTATCTTGGGGAAGATTAGCTAAAGCCTTAGAAGCTTGTTTTTTAATCGCAATAGTGTAATTCATTGACGACTATTTTCAATTTCGGCGATCGCCTCTTCAAAAGGAATTTCTTCCTCTTCCAAAATAGCTAAATCATAGGCTCTAATAGCATTCAATTCTTCAGAATCTTCTAGGAGTTTTCGATATTCCTCTATATCTAAAAGAATACCGATTTGATTACCCTGTTCATCAGTAATATACTTTTGCTTTAATGGCATTGATAATTACCTTGTTTGTTAATTTTATCCCCTATTATAGCTCAAATTTCTCCTTCATCCTCAACTCAACAGCGATCGCCACTCTCGCCTTTACAGAAAAACAGCGATCACCCTTCTCAAACTTAATAAAACAGCGATCGCTCCAATTAAAGTTAAGATGAGAAACTATACCTCAACTTATCCTAAGAATTAAAGATTAAAAAGTATTTCCTATTCTACAAACTAATGGTATTAATTTAGCTAGAGTTGAGGGTTTGACTTTAGAAAATTGGAATGCTATAATAATGCCTAAATACCAATATTCGGAATAAGTAATTATGCTATCTTTAGACTTCTTAATTAAAGAATTGAATAATAATGGTAGCGAAGTAATAGATATAATTAAAATTTATTCCCCAAACACCATTAAGCAAAAAGTTATGGGAAATCCGACAGAGGGCAATTTCGGCTGGATTGCAACTGCTCAATGAAGACGAAATAGAACAAGAACTTGCTGCACGTCGAGGAGGATGCAGTGAGTCATGAAATTGCTGGCACTTACGGTTTAGCGGCGATGGATGCACTTCATGTTGCTGCTGCGCTGCAAATTCAAGCTGATGAACTAATCACCACCGAAAAGCCAACCAAACCAATGCACCGAGTCAGGGAAATTCAGATTGTTTCAATCTAATGTGACCGCTGAAGGGGTGACAACGAGTTGCTTGTCATACTAAATCCAGTTATTAAAAACTGATTATGTATTCCCCCTTTTGCATGAGTGCATGAGTAGAAAACGGGTTTCTCCGAGAAACCCGTTTTCTGTGCGTTACTCAGTCTCAACTTAGTTGGGGTTTAACAACCTTTCTAGGTTTTGTTCACAGTTCTCTTTATGGGAGAGAATATTTAATTTTTCAGAAAGATGTAAGGCTTGTTGCCAGTGATTAATAGCTGATTTAAGATCATGGGTTTTTTCTTCAAATTCTGCCAAAACAATTAAAGTCTCTAGTTCTATATATCTTTCTCCAATATCGAGGGCAATATCTAAAGCTTGATTAAGATATTGATAGGCTAGATCATCCTTTCGAGTGATACTATAAATTTCTCCTAATCCAGCGCAAGCATGGGCAACACTCGCCACATCTGAAATAGCTAAAGCTTTTTTCTTTTGTTGTTTAAAGTATTTTTCAGACTCCTGAAAATTTGCTTGTTGCCCATAAATTGAGGCTAAATTTCCCAAAGACAAAATAATTCCTGCTTCATCGGTTATTTGCTCAGATAAGTTAAGACTTCTTTGAGTATAATCGATAGCTTGATTCAAATCATTGATTCGCCGGTGTGCTTCTCCTAAATTTCGTAAAGCTATTGCTTGATAAATAAGATTTTTAATTTTTTCTGCCCATTTTAAGTATTTTTCTAAACAAGCAATAGTCTGGTCAATTTTTCCCTGATAACCATAACAATTACCCAGATTTAAATAAGCAACATTAATAATCTCAAATTTTTCGTCACAATCGGGAATAATCTCGGCTAGATTTAAAACTTCATTCATTCCTATTTCAGCGCTTAAATATTCCCCTTTTATTCCATCAATTGTGGCTATATTTCCTTTTCCTCTTGCTTTCCAAAGAGGATTATTTAATTGCTCGGCTAAGGATAAGAGTTTCTCCGCATAATTTTTTGCTTGGTCAAATTGTCCTAATTCTCGATACATATAACCAAGTTCACTTAAACAGAGAAAATCGGTTTCATTGTCAAGATTTCCTAATAATTCTTTACACAGTTTTATGCCATCTTCATAGCGTCCCCAGATGCGTAATTGTTTGTGCAAAGGGAAAGAAGTTGGATCATGAATTTCTAAGGGTAAAGAAAATAAAGATTTAGCTTCTTTATACCAACCTAATCGACATAGACAGAGAAATGCTTCCACATAACGACTTGCCCGTTCTTGAATAGAGAGCTGCTGTCCCATTTTATCCTTAATATGGCGTTCATAACCAATTAAATGCCAGATAAATGCGCCAAAATGTGCTTTTTCAAAATGACTTCCTGTCGCCCCTAAAATTTCCCCTTTTTGTTTAACTTGAGCGAGTTCTCCAAAAACAGTAAAATCGATACTTGTGAGACGTTCTTTGACTCTTAATTGAGGAGATTGAAAATCATTCATGATTTGGTTTTCCTTCTTTTCTTTGGGTAGATACTAGATGCTTGAAAGCAACATTGCGAATTAAGCTGTGCTGTTTGATATGTGGTTCATATCCCGGTTGTTTTTGAGTTTCTACTAATGGGACTTAAACGCTAAATAAAGATCAAATCGAGTATAATCGTTAAAGAATAAGCACTTTACGTTGAAAGAGCAGCGATGAAAGAGACAACCCCAGCTGCGATGCCTCCCTGCTTTGACCGATGGTGTCGGCGGTTTGACAATTGCTTCAAAAACGAAGCGCAAAAAAACGGCTTCAGACAATATTTAGGAGGATTATTAGGGGAAAGTGAGAGGAAAAACCT
>NZ_JACJQV010000125.1 GCF_014696875.1 Microcystis wesenbergii FACHB-1317
TAAGAACTGCCAAGGGAAAAGCCTTAATTTGGCGTGATTATAAAGCAGTGAGTTTTCATCAACTGGGGGTAGCGGCTTTTTTTCAAGATAACTCAGCTTGATTAGATTTGGTTGATGCTCAAGTTCTGGCTAAACCTTGAATTTGTTGAGGAGATGGACATGATGGTATCTGGAATCTATTTAGTCAGATAGGAGAGAAACAGGAAAGAATTGAAATTTTGTCTTGGTATCATTTAATCGAAAACCTCTATAAAGTTGGGGAGTCATTCCAGCGAATTGAGGAGGTCAAGTCTTTTCTTTGGATGGGTAAGGTGGATGCTGCTATCTCCTGTTTTGAGGGATGGTCAGAGCCGCAAGCTGAGAATTTTATTATTTATTTAAACAAGCATAAACATCGAATTGTCAATTATGATTATTTGCAGGCAGCGGGCATTTCCATTGGCTCTGGCGACCTTGAATCAAAAATTAAACAAATTGCTCATCGTCTTAAAATTACTGGTGCAAGTTGGGAATCTGGTAATGTACCGCAAGTCCTTTGTCATCGCTGTGCCTATCTAAATGGTTGCCTTTTTTAACTTTTTTATTTACCTCATTAAGTAGGGCTGGCTGAATAAATCTAAAAACCTTGTTGGATAAGGCTTTTAGACTTTTTTTTCCTCAAAAAGTGCCGACCTTTGGAGGGATCGGGGGTAAAATTCAGGTACTTTTTCCCTGAAAATTAGGTAACTGACTACCTCAAAATCGGTAAAACCCTACACCCCACACCCCACACCCCACACCCTGCCCCCACCAACAAACTTTTTCAGCAGACCCTAAGTATAAATGCTTAAGGCAAAGGTGAGATGCTCCCCCCACAACCCACACCCGTTCGGACCTCGGCGTGAGCTTTTGTCGAACGCTGATCTCACCGTCGAAGCCCACACCCCACCAACAAACTTTTTCAGCAAACCCCACCTAAAGACTTTGCGCGATTCTAAAACCAGCGTGTTGATAAAAATTCCGGCGAAACCAATTGCGATAGTAGGGTAGGATTTCTGTGCCGTTAGTCACCCAAGCTCCTCCTAACATCATTTTATGTTGACTATTAAAGAAAGGAGTGGAATTGTCAGCATAGAGGTAATGGGGTTGAAAGTCAGTTAAGGGATTAAAATCATCTTCTAGCCATTCCCAGACGTTACCGCGTAAATCATAAATTCCTGAGTTATTGCCCGCATTTTTTAACATTCCTACGGGAGTGGGAGAACAGAATTTTAAATTGAGGTTATAGTCATCAAAGTTATCGTTTTCTAGGGTATAACATCGATTTTTTTGACTGCCATAGGTGGCTAAATTCCACTCAGCTTCCGTCATTAAACGTATTCCTTGACCTTGAAAACGACAGTAAGCGATCGCTTCATAATAGTTCACTTCTACCGGCCAATCAAGAGGTAAATCGAAAACATCAAACATGGCTCGATATTGATAATTTCCGCGCTCATCTACCAGCCAAAATTTAGGATATTTGACTCGATAATGATTTTTCCATTGCCAAGCTTCTTCATCCCAATAACTGGGATTTTCGTAACCACCATTATGGACAAATTCTTTAAATTCTCCGTTGGTAATCATATATTTACTCACCAGAAAATTTTTAACTTTAACTTGACGATAACCATACTCATTATCCCAACCATAAATAGGAGAATCTTGGGGTTTACCAATTTCTACTATTCCCCCAGAAACCTCCACCATTTGATTAGGATAAGCTTGACAAAAAGCAGGGGCATAATGCCAACCTGGAGGACGTTGCAGACAATCTAAGGGCAGTTGTCTGAGTAACATTGAAGATGTTTCAAAGTGAATACGTTGATGCTCAATTCCCATCATTAATGACCAGAGAGAATGCTGAGGATGAATAGGAAGATTAAGGGGGATATTTTTAATGATTTCGACCACAATTTCAGAGACTTGTTGTCGATATTCCCAAACTTTAGCCACCCCAGGCCACTGAATCTGGGCGATAGCAGAGTTTAATTCTTCAGGAGTTGCTGGATCTACTCCCACTCCAAACAATAATTCATAGTCAGGATTAGGGCTTTTTTTTAATAGGTTAACCAGCTGCAATTTATTCAGATAAAAAGCGGCAGCATGACCTAAATAAAAAATGAGGGGATTTCTTAAATCGTCAGGGTTACAATAAAAAGTTTCTTCTTTGATGATGCTTTTTAACAGCATATCTTCTAATTGCCAGGCATTTTCAAAATAGTCTAGTATATTTTCTCGACTACAGTTATTTAGAGAGATAGGAGCCTGTGCTTGAATCTTTTCCATGTTTTTATGCCTCTATTACTGCTAATAATTTTCTCATTATTTACGGTGATAATTGACAGAGAATTAAACCGAATAAATTTTCAGGATCGGTGAAAACCTTAAGCGGTTTTAATCCCTTTGATTCTAGGTCTTTTTGCATAGTTTCTAGGTTGAATTTACGGGAGATTTCTGTTAAAATACTTTCCGATGCTTGAAAATTAACTGTTAAATCGAGTTTTTTAAGATGCACAGGGTGAGTTTTTTGGCAAATTAAATACATTTCAATTTGAGATTTATCTTGATTATAGATAGCTTGATGACTAAATAAATCAAGGTTAAAATCAGCTTGAAAACGCCAATTTAAATGGGAAAGCATATTTAAATTAAAAGCGGCTGTTACCCCTTGAGCATCATTATAAGCTGCTTCTAAAATTGCCGACGGTTTTTGTAGATCAATCCCTAATAAAAAATAATCTCCAGGTTTTAGGACAGTAGCAATTTTTTCTAAAAATTTATCACATTCAGTCGCAGAAAAATTACCGATCGAACTTCCCAAGAAAAAAATCATTCTGGTATTATAGGAAGGGTTTTGACAATAGGCTAAGGCCTGTTCATAGGTTCCAATTAACCCCTTAATGGGTAAATTAGGATATTCTTTTTGTAATTCTATGGCACTAGCTTGGAGAATAGTTTCACTAACATCGATAGGTACATATTTAGAGGATTTTTGCTGTTGATAATAAGCGTCCAATAACAGACGAGTTTTAGTGGAACTACCACTACCTAATTCGATCAATTCGCAGGCTCCTGTATAGGCGACAATTTCTGGGGCATATTCTTGAAGAATAGCCGCTTCTGTCCTAGTGGGATAGTATTCTGGCAATTGACAGATTTCTTCAAAAAGTTGGGAACCTTGCTGATCATAAAAATATTTAGATGGTAAACTTTTGGGGGTTTTAGTTAATCCTTCAATCACATCTTTGCCATCATCTCTAACTATATTTTGTCCCGTAGCAGCGGTGGCTAAATACTCAATTTGTAACAGTTTTTGGTTAGATTGTTTAAGTTGCATAGATTCTCCAGATTATTCTCCAGTTTTTTGATTGTTCTCGATCGATACCGAGGATGAAATCCACTTTGACAGCTTGAATACTGGCAGAGATTATCATTCCCTGGTAATCTTACCATAAAACGCCGCAAAATTTACCTCTTGTCTATCTAGACAAGGTTTGTGGAAGGTAAATAAAAGCTGTTAAATCCATCGAGATGGGTGCTGATATTATCCAAGCAAAATTACCCGTTCAATTAATCAGTAAAAATTGCATTTCCTCTAAGCTAAGATTTTCTTGGATATAGCGAGGATTAAGGGGATGATAGGGACTAGCAAGACGAGCTATCCTAATAATTGTCGCCATTTCAGGAATGAGCGGAATATCGGGATCGTAGGGGGTGCTGCGGGTAAGGGAACTAGAAAAACCCTTGAAAATAGAGATTTCTTCCTCCTCCCCATCCACAGCAATAGTCACTAATAAAACCTCTTGGGTATTTTTGAGGGTGTATTGTTCGAGTTGTTTACCAATATTCATAGAAAAATGGCTAATTATCGATAGCTAAAGACTTACTGTTGTAAAGCTGAACGTCCCTGTTTGCCAAGGCGAATAAGAAGAAAATGGGCAAAATAGAGAGTATAAAAAGAGAGACCAACCAAACCAAAAAAGCCTAAAACATTAGCGGTAGCTTCTGAATGAAAAATCTCGCGAAACTGCCAGGGTGCTTCCTGCCAAACCTGACAATAGGGAGAATTTAGTAATTCCCCTGACATAGCACAGGAGAGAAAAGGTAAGGTAGAAATTGCGCCCAGAGGAGAATAGATAGTTACTGCCCAACGCCAAGCAGTGGTGACAAATTTAATCGGACTAGCAGGTAAATCTTTAATTTCATCGTTAATATCCACCCAAAACCAGAGGGAAATCGGGATTAAAATCTTAGCTAAAAAACTGGTGACAAAACCAATCGGCCAGGAAGCAATCATTAAATATACGGTAATTAACAAAAGACTAGCCACTCGCCAATAGATAATCAACAATTTCTGCAATGATTCGATTTTTGCAAATAAAGACCAAATCAACAAAATTGCCGGAATAATTACCGTAAATAGGACGGCTAAACGATAATCTATCCAAACGAGAGGACGAAACCAAAGTTGATTCATAAACTATTCAGACATAATTACACTGTCACCATTTTACTGTCTTCGGACGCAGGAGCCAAAATCGGCCACAGCTTGACCAACAAACAAAAAAACGAGGGGCGATCTCAGCTATAAAGAGATCGCCCTAAAGCTAGGATTCTACTGTGAGGAGAGAAAAAACCGCTGCCCGACTCCATTAATCGTCATAAACGCGACACTCGGCGGCATCGGGATTATCATCACAATACTTTTCGAAGTAGGTTTTTTGGGGGTGGTCTTGACGTTGGTGAGCTGCTTCTGCTTGTAATTCTTCCACCGCATCCCAAGCGGCGGCGCATTCGCCAGAGGTGGCACCTTCCGTACTACAGACGGTTCTGGCGTTTTCTAGCTCTTCTTGAATTTTATCTTGGATATTGCTCATGATTCCTCTGGAATTGATCTATTGACACTCTAACAATTATACAGTCACCTTCTCAAGCCACAGGATCGGTTATCCCACTCGATCGCCTTTCCTGTGCTATTGAGCCGATCCTAGCGCAATTTTTGGGCAATTTAAAATCAAGATTTCCTGACCGGGCCAATTTTTAGCCCAGATTTCGCACTGGAGAAACGCCACAGGGATTTCTCCCCGGGATAGACAGCGAGCAGAACCATATATCGACTTATTTAGGCCTTGCTGAATAAATCTAAAAACCTTGTTGGGTAAGACTTTTAGACTTTTTGTCAATCAAAAAGTACCAGGTATGGGAGTGATCAGGGGGAAAATCCCTGGACTTTTTCCCTAAAAATTAGGTAATTGGCCACCTCAAAACCGGTAAAACCCCACACCCTGCCCCCACCGAAAAACTTTTTCAGCAGACCCTATTTAGGCCGTCTTACCAGTCTCGATGCTCCCTTAGACAGGGTGGCGCAGATCGAATAAGTTATTCTAGGGACTAGGGGAAAAAGACTGTTTTGCTGGCAATAGTCAGCATTCCTGTCACCAAAATGCCGACAATGCTAAGGAATCCAATGGTGGTAATGTTGACTTGTGCGTTGAGATCGTCAACCCGCTTTTCTAGTCCCGTAACTTTGGCATCTAAGGCCTTAATATCCCCTTTAATTTCTCCTAAACTGTTCTCGATCGCCTTCTGTCCATTTTCTAGGTTTGTCAGTCGGGACTCGATCGCTGTCAGTCGGGACTCGATCGCTTTCTGTCCACCAACGATTAAATCTTCTAACCTTTTCAGATCATTCTCGGTAACTGCTGTCATCAGTGACAATCCTCTTAAAGTTGAATTTTTCCCAGTCTCCTATCAATACTCTATCAATATTTTCTCGGTCGAGCATTTCTACTCTAGAATAAAAGATATTGCAATCCCTGTTAGGGAATTTATTAGAAACTTGAGGTATGTAAATGTGACATAATCACAGTTTCGCATTTAACCTTCATAAGATGGAATATGAATATCATTGACGCTTTAAATCTCAAAAACCCCCAAGATTACCCTTCTAGAGAAGCTTATCAGCAAGACGTTGTCAAAGCGGTACAGGTATTGATGCGTCTAGGTATTATGGATAGTCCCTCGGCCGATTTAACCGCTTCCCTAGACTCTATCCTTGAGAAATTACAAGAGGATGAACTGGCTATCTACGGTAGAAAACGCAGTAAACAAGAAATTATCGCCGATTTAAAGCAAGTTAATAGTGAAATTGCCGAACTCGATCGAGAAATAGCCGACTTAGAATGGCAAATTGCCCTCAAAAAAGCTGAAATATCTGTTAATGAGGCATCTTAGGGTTTTTTATCTTGATTCTGGTTCGGTTTCTGCAAACTGAGCGCAATAATCATCCGCACTAATAAACTTCATCGTGAGTCCCAATTGACTCTAGAAGAATTGCCTGTTTCTGCTCATATTCAACGAATTTAAAGACAATTCTTAAATCATAGCCCACACTACAAGCATAAGAGTCTTTAAGCTCCCCTTTTAATTTGTGTGTTCTTAATCGAGGTTGAAATGGATCTACGGATAATAAAGCTAAAGTTTCTTGGATATTTTGAACTAAAAAAGCCTGTTTTTTCACAATTTTTCGAGCATTTCTAATAAATATATTCGAGCGTAATAAAACAAAATTCACGAAAGGATTTCCTCCATGATTTGTTCAGGTGTCATGGGTTGACATTGACCTTGTGCAAATTCCTGTTGAGCTTCTTGAACATCTCTAAACAACTCTGTTCTTTTTTGATCTCGAAGACGATTCTGTAAAATATGAATGAGATTTTCTTGATCTTCAAGGGAAAGTTGCTCGGCTGCTTCTAGAATCTCTGCAAAGGTTGTTTGTATTGCCATTTTCTTAAGGGGCGATCGCTTAAACTATCTAGAATTTACAATCAAGGCTAAAAATGATGTTGGGTTTCGTTGCGAGTACCCAACCCGGGAGATTGGTGATCGCACTAAGTTAAATTAGGTTGAGGTCTATTGAATTGTTTGCTCAACTTCAACAATATCAAAAGCTGGAGCCACATAATAATCTATGTGTCCAGGCTTAACATCAAACCAAACAGATAAAGTTAAAATTTGTTTCCCATTGGGAGAAATAAAGGTAGCACTACATAATCTGTTTCCACAAATAATTTCAGGCCAACCTGGTACATAATCTGGAACAACACTTGGTTTTGGCTTCCAACCTAAATTAAGGATTTCTTGACGATATTCACCATAGGGAGATAAACCCTTAGTGGGAACTAGCTGTGCCTTAACCGCCTCTCCCCACAAGAAAACCCAAAAAAATAATATCCCGATATTTAACTTGATACTCATTATCCTTATTCAGCGAGAGTTACCGCATAAACATTCATTATATCGATATTTTTTGTCTAGTCAACCCAGAGGACAAAAAACAGAAACTTGACCTATATTCACCGGGTAGAGAATGTTATCTAGAAACATTCCCTACATTTCCGTGAATGGCCAAGGGTTGCTGATTTTTTTCTTAACCACAAAGACAGAAAGGACACAAAGAGAGGGAGTAAGGGATTTCCACTACTCTAAGAGCGCCAAGAGAGCCGTATCATCTAAGGACTAATATGAATTTGACTGAGAATATAACGCAAGCGATCATAATCATCTTTAAGTAAAACACTTAACTGTCTGCCCACATTCACTTCAGGTAAAAGAGGTTATCAGACTTGAAAATCCCAATTAGTAGCTGATCAAAATACAGAGGAAATTATCTGTGTCTTTTGTGGGAAAGGCAAGTGATTGTAAATGTTGTTCCTTTTCCAGGAGTTGAACGAACACTAATACTGCCTCCAATTTTCTTCAATTCAGATCGGACAATATCTAAGCCATAACCTGTTCCAACTCTCATATCCCGAATATCTTTAGTGCTGAAATCAGGATGAAACAGAAATTCATAGATTTCTAAATCAGACAAATGGACGGCAGAAGCAGCAGTAATAAGTTTTTTCGCAATCGCTTTAGACTTAACGCATTCCACATCAATCCCAGCACCATCATCTGAGAAAGAGATGACAACTTGCTTCTCTTCATGGCTGGCAGTTAAAGTAATTTTTCCAGCAATTGACTTACCCAGTGATTGCCGTACTTCTGGCATCTCAATACCATGAGTAATCGCATTATTAAGAAGATGTGGCAATAGTCGAGGAAGTCGTTCTAGAAGGAATCGAGGGATTCGGACTTGTCCATCTAAAATTTCTACTTCTACTTGTTTTCCATAATCTGCTGCTGCTGTATAAGCTGCATTTTGTAGAGGAAATCTTTGCTCAATTTCTGAGAATAATTCAGTGGGATTAGTTAGAATAGCAATATGCGCTTCCAGGGTTTGTACAGTTGGTCTCACCTGAACCGTCATCTGATTCTCGAGCTCTCTAAAATCCCAAGAATAGACTATTTCTTTCAGGGAATACTCCAAACTGTCAAATAATTTGAGTAGAAGGGTAACCAATTCAGTATCTGGTTGAAGAGGATGATCACGGATCACCTTCAAGTATTTCTCTAAGTACCCTGTAATGTCCTCAATGTATTTCGCCCCAATCATCCCAGCTTCTGTACGAATAGAAACTATATTTCGCAACAGTTGATGAATGACTACTGATGGATCAACTTCTAGATTTAGTAAGTCTATCTCAATTGCTCCTAAACGATCTTGGCTACGTTCAACAAAGTCTTGAATAAAATGATCGCCTTTCATAAAGTGGACTTTGGGTTATCTAAAAGAAACTAGAACTGTCATCATATTAAGTAGTCGTGCAAAATTAATTTCCTAGTCGAGACTCCGAGACTCCGAGACTCCGAGACTCCGAGACGGGATACAGCTATTAGGGATCGGATTTGAGTTTTCAGTTCACTGTTTACTGATCACAGCAGAAGTCTGACGGAGTAGTGGCTTAGATGTGTAATTAATTGTGCTTAGATACTTAAGACAATCAATCGGTCTAACTAGATATTATAGGTCAACTTTCTGCATAACAATCTTCAGAGTAACGATAGGTGGAAACTTTCGGCATATTAACCCATTTAGGCGCAATCTCCAGAACTTTTCCGTATATCACGCCCAAAAGCGTATTGGCCAGATTAGCTTACTGCAAACAACCTCCTTTAAGGAGACTTATCACAGAAACCTTCTGGGAGTCTAGCAAAGATTCTTATATCTGGCCGCACTTTGTCACAAAATTTAACTATTATTTCGACACTCTTAATGGTTAGAAGGGAAACATCGATCGCCAAGTCTGGTCAATTTTTGTCCAACGCATTTCAGGAAATGACCTGAATAAGTAGCTAGACATAATAGACCTCTTGTAAAAATCAAAAATTGTTGTTAGGGTTAGGAGTCAGTAGCCAGTAGTCAGTAGTCAGGAGAATTAAGAATGAATAATAATTTAATTAAATAGTCTATTGAGAGATTTTATGCCATTTAATCCTTATTCTTGTCGTTTTTAAACCCTCAAAAATTAATTATGCAAGAGGTTTAATTAATTACACATATCTAACCACCTGTTGCCTGAGTGCCTGTCCTGATATGTAGCCTATACTCAACGGATTTAGTATTATATGCTGCCCAGAAAGACAAAACCATAACAGCACTCATCGAAAACTGGATTGATAGTCTAAAATTAGAGGAAAAGGATAGGACGGGTTTTAACCCGTCGAGTCGCATTTCATCCATTGCTTAAAAAGACAATGGCTTTCATGCTCCCATGTTATTTCGGTAAAGGTAATCATGATTAATTGCTGGTGGGAAGTTAAGGAAAAAAAGGAAGTAGGAGTGAGAAGAAAAGACTATTGAAGGGGGACTTCTACCGCGTCAGTATCAACGGCATTGGTTGTGGAAGAAACTTCGGTTTGATTCTTCACTACTCCCGGACGGCGAGTGCGATAATCAAGAACTAATCGCGATAATTCCGTGGTTAAAAGGGTGAGGACAATCCCATCATCGATCCAACCAATAATCGGGAAAACGTCAGGAGAAATATCGAGGGGACTAAAAAGATAAACCATAGTTCCCAGAATGATAATCCAACGATATTTAGGGTGAGTGATTTTGCTGCTGTACCAGTTGTAAAAAGATTCAACAATCGGTTTCATTAATTTTTCCTCGTTGACGGCGATAATTTAATTTTGTCAGGTTCCCCTTGGGGCTGATAGTGGGGTTTTACCCCCCATTATGTAGGGTTATCCCCGCTAATTAATCAAAAAAAATGCCCCGAAGAAAATTCACCTTTAGGGATGAGCCTGAAGTATTATTACTGGATGCTTAAGAGGGGAGATAGTGGCATCTTTATCCCGTGCAGGCGTTGGTTAGCTCGCCAGTCAACCATCTACTGGCCGCTGGAAAAATCGTAACGTATTCGTTCACGGGTTTCCATCAATAGCTGACCCAGCATATTCAATCCAGTTCCATCTCCACCATCACCCCAGTATCTATCATTGTTTGTATGCTCAATCAGCTTTAGATCACCTGTTGAAAGTATCTTTTCAGTTAAGTCAGGATGTTGTGTAAATTTGGCATATAGAGCCTCTCGCATGACATCATCTTTGATGATTTCCCAATCTCGTCGCAGTGGTCTGCGACGATCCCGTCCCATCTCGGCCGCCTCTCGTGCTGTTTTGGCTTGTCGAATTTCTTCTTCATGAGGAGTATTAACAAACTTCTGAGCCTGAAAGTAATGTTCTGAGGTAGGCCATATTCTATCTTTTAGATGGATTGGGTATGGTGCGAAATTCGAGAAAAACCCGTAAGGCTTATTTAAATGGTAAAACTTAATAGACTCACTCATAGCCTCGCTTGCATAGTCAATAGCATACTTCCCTAGAGTCGTTTGGATAAGTGTATTAATTTCCCGAGGAAGTGTTGCAATACCTCCGCCAATTGCATAACCTGGGATTGAGCTTTGATTTTGCCATGCCAAAACATCCCATCCCTGATCAAGTAGAAACTTGATGTATTCCAAGTCAGATTCAACAACTTGTTGGTGAGTACGTCCGCCATAATCGCTGTAAGTCATCGTAGTAATGGGAGCAATTTGCAAACGCCTTTGTAATGTGGAGTATTTACCTCCCATCAGAGACTCCATCGCTTCCATGACCGCTGCTTGATTGGCTCCTGATGTATTAGTATTCCAATGACCGGATTCATAGGTCTTGTGAATTGTTATAGTTTGAGCATAGTTAGCCGAGTAGGTGATAGCAACACCAGATGACCCTATACTGATCAGCTTTTGTGCTTCAGCAATAATAGCGAGAGCCTGATCAAATGCGGAAAGATTGTTTCCGCTTTCGTCTTTATAAGGCAAGTAAAAATTGAATAGACTTCCCATGATAAGCACTTTGATTGAACTGACAAACCATCAAATAGAGATGAATGCCGATTATGGCGGTCTTCATGTTTATAAACTAAAGGATGCGGGAAACTGGTACTTACTAAAACCACGAATGTATGGAAACGTATCAATTGGGCGAAAGTCCAACGATAGGTTTTTAAGCTCCACAAGAAGATATAGTGAGTGGCTAAGATAAGCTGTAAACAATAGAACAGTTAAACTAGGTAGGAGCCATATAAGGTGAAAGTCTCATGTACGGTTCTGAATGGGAGGGGAGGTCGGCGACGACCTTTTCGACCCGTAATAGATGAAGTATAACTTAATTTGGTATCGAGGACTGACTCCCCAAAAGGAAAACTTCCGATCTCGCTATTAAGATAACTGCTATAACCGAGTATTCTAGGAAAGTGATCGGATTTCAGCCTTGAGTCTATGGAAACCCTCTTTCATCTAGTTACTTTTGCCTTTGTCTTCGCTTTTGGTGCCTCGGTGGGCAGTTTTTTAAACGTGGTCATCTATAGATTACCCCAGGGGATATCTCTAGTTTATCCCCCTTCCCACTGTCCGAAATGTCACCATAGGTTGGGTAAAAGCGAGAATATACCCGTTTTCGGCTGGTTATGGCTAGGGGGTCGCTGTCGCTGGTGTAAAACCCCGATTTCTGTCCGTTATCCAGCGATCGAAACTTTTACCGGTTTATTATTTTGTCTGGTTTTAGGAGATTTTAGCTTTTCTTGGCAGACCCTCGGCTATTGGATTCTCCTCAGTTGGTTATTAGCTTTAGCTTTGATCGATTTTGACACGATGACGCTTCCTAACTCCCTCACCCAATCGGGATTAGTTTTAGGGATAGTTTTTCAGACTCTTTTAGGTTGGCAAAATAATCAAACTGTTATCTATCTCTTTTCAGCGATCGCTAGTGCGGTTTTAGGAGTCTGGTTATTTGATCTGATCCGGTGGGGGGGGAGTTTTGCCCTCGGACAACAGGCCATGGGGGGAGGAGATGCGAAATTAGCGGCCATGATCGGTGCTTGGTTAGGATGGCAAGCATTATTAGTCACCGCTTTTTTGGCCTGCGCTATCGGGGCGGTGATCGGTATGACGGGCATTTTTCTCGGTAAAATGGGGAAAAAACAAGCTATACCCTTCGGGCCATTTCTTGCCCTCGGCGCTCTGATGAGTGTCTTTTGGAGTGATAAGATCATCTCAGCCTATCAAACGATTTTTTTCCCTTTCTTGTAAAAAAGTTATCTTGTAATTAAATCTTGATACAATAGTCTTTCGTGTCTTGGATCACCATTAGAACAACCCCCAGTAGTTGGGAAGCCGATTGGCTACAGGAAATGCTCAAAGCTCACGACATCCCCAGTCGCGTTATCGCTATTGGCCCTGGTATTTATTGCGGCCAGGGGCATCAGGCCGCCCTACAAGTGCGTCCCCAAGATCGCTGGACAGCACTTTTGTTATTAAGTCCTCTAGAAGAAAGTCGATAAATTGTCTTTATTTTAAACTATGTCTCTATTTGATTGGTTTGCAAATCGCCAAAAAACAGAACCCAAGGTTCAACAACAACAGGAACGAGAAATAGCCGATGGTTTGTGGACAAAATGCCCAAATTGCGGCGTTTTGGCCTATACGAAGGATTTATTAGCTAATCAACTGGTGTGTGTCGATTGCGGTCATCATAATCGGGTGGAAAGTGACGAAAGAATTCGCCAGTTAGTCGATGCTAATACTTGGAATTGCCTCGATGAACAGATTCGACCGACGGATCCCCTCAAATTTTGCGATCGGAAAAGTTATAGCGATCGCATCCGAGAAACCCAAGAAAAAACTGGTCTGACGGATGCTGTCCGGACGGGAACGGGGACGATCGATGGTTTACCCTTAGCTTTAGGGGTGATGGACTTCCGTTTTATGGGGGGTAGCATGGGATCGGTGGTGGGAGAAAAACTCTGTCGTTTGACGGAACAAGCTACCGATGAAAGTTTACCCCTGGTGATTATCTGCGCTTCTGGCGGGGCGAGAATGCAGGAAGGAATGTTAAGTTTAATGCAGATGGCCAAGATTTCTGGCGCTCTTAACCGGCATCGGGAGGCAAAATTACTCTATATTCCTGTCCTGACTAATCCCACCACGGGAGGAGTCACGGCCAGTTTTGCCATGTTGGGAGATATTATTATTGCTGAACCAAAGGCTACTATCGGTTTTGCTGGTAAACGGGTAATTGAACAGACTTTGCGCGAGAAATTGCCAGAAGGTTTCCAAACATCGGAATACTTGTTAAAACACGGGTTTGTCGATGCGATCGTTCCCCGTACCCATCTCAAGAAAACCCTGGCCCAATTAATTAGTTTACATCAGCCCTTTTTCCCCTTGTTATCCCCCCTCAACAGCCATCATCACTACAGTCAACCGGAGTTAATCCCCCTGAAAACAGTCCAGGGCCAAACAACAGTTTAATCCCTGTAGGACGGCGCTGGAGTTGAAAGTCTGAGCATTTGTACTAAATTTACCCGATAGGCAGTTTAAATGCCGCAAACCCTGCTTAACCGGGTTGACAGCGATCGCAAAGTCCAAAAAATTCGAGAGTATGGTAATAAACCTTGAATTGGTGGGATTTTTCGAGTTTTTCTTCCAATTCATGAACGGGACACTCATTAAAGACGATAGACCGACCGCAATGAATACAGGTAAGATGGTGTTGATCCTGCTGAACGGAACTGTAGAGGGATTCTCCTGTGGCTAGGGTTCTCACCTGCACTGCACCCTGTAATTTTAGGGATTCTAGGGCGCGGTAAACAGTGGCTAACCCCATGTTTTGGTCACGCTGACGGAGTTCCACAAACAATTCCTGAGCGGATACTGCCCGATTTAAGGTTTTGAGTAAGTGGATAATGCGCTCTTGCGATCGGGTGCGTTGGGGTTTCATATCAAAAAGGTCAGCGATCAAAATTAATTCTATGCCAAAAAATTATCAGTGCTGTATATATGTTACCCTGCGCCCCTCGGTTCTCGATCCGGCGGGTACGGCGGTAGAATCGGGATTAAAACAATTAGGTTATGATACTGTGGCCGGGGTGCGAATTGGTAAGTATATTGAGCTTACTGTGACAGCAGCGGACGAAACCAGCGCCCGCGCTCAATTGGATCAAATGTGCGATCAACTATTGGCTAATCCTGTAATTGAAAATTATCGCTTTGATTTGCATTGTCAGGAAACAGAAGTCAGGAGTCAGGAGACGGGAGACAGGAGGTAGAGCAAATAAGTGAAATTTACCTGTCACCTTCTGCTAAAAAACTTAACCAAGTTAAAAATTATGAAGTTTGGGATTATTGTTTTCCCCGGATCGAATTGCGATCGAGATGTGGCAACGGTGACGGAGGGGATTTTTCAGCAACCTACCCGCTATATTTGGCATCAAGAGACGGATTTAGGGGATGTGGATGTGATTGTGGTGCCGGGGGGATTTAGTTACGGCGATTATTTGCGCTGTGGTGCGATCGCTAGATTTTCGCCAGCGATGAAAACTGTCCGAGAAGAAGCCGAAAAAGGTAAATTAGTTTTAGGCATCTGTAACGGTTTTCAGGTATTAACGGAAATCGGACTGCTACCCGGTGCGTTAATTCGCAATCGCGACTTACATTTTATCTGCGATCGAGTGCCGGTAAAAGTGGAAAATAATCAATCTGTCTGGACGCGAGGCTATCAACCGCAACAGGTGCTTAATTTGCCGATTGCTCACGGAGAAGGGCGTTATTATGCCGCAGAAGATACGTTAAAATCTCTGGAGGATAACGGACAAATTCTCTTTCGTTACTGTACTCCCACAGGAGAGGCAAATGAGTCAGGGAATCCCAACGGTTCGTTAAATAATATTGCAGGAATTACCAATAAAGCAGGAAATGTGCTAGGAATGATGCCTCATCCCGAACGCGCCGCCGATCCGCTGCTCAATTTGACCGATGGTAGTCTGTTATTTCAGGAGTTGATCAATTGTTGATGACTGAAATATTAGGAGATAGGAGACTCCGAGACTCCGAGATAGGAAATAACTGATGACTGATGACTGATGACTGATAACTGATAACTGATAATCCTGTGGCTGTTTTAAAAGATAATCGGGCTACTGTCCAAAAAGTTCTCTGGATCACCCTACTGCTAAACATTTTGGTTATGGCGATCAAAGCGGGGGTGGGTTTGAGAATTGGTGCTTTAAGTCTGCAAGCGGATGCTCTCCATAGTGTCACCGATAGTGCCAATAATGTCTTGGGATTAGTAGCGATGCGGTTTTCCTCTCCCTATCCTGATCGAGATCATCCCTACGGACATCTGAAATACGAAGCGATCGGAGCTTTAGCGATCGCCGCATTTTTGGGGATTGCCTGTTTTGAAATCTTGCAAGGGGGGATCATGCGTATTATCAAAGGAGGAAAACCCGTCGAGATTGCAGGTCCTGAATTATGGCTATTAATTATCGTTTTAGGGGTGAATATTTTTGTCACCTATTATGAAAGATCGGTGGGGCAGCGTGTCGGTAGTCCGATTTTGATTGCCGATGCTCGTCATACCATGAGTGATGTGTGGGTGACAATTACGGTTTTATTGGGTTTAGTCGGGGTTTGGGTGGGCAATACGGCTAATATTCCCCAATTACAATGGTTAGATGTGATTTTGTCTTTTCCCGTCGCTTTTTTGGTGTTTAGCAGTGGTTGGAAAGTCCTGATGGAGAATTTACCTTTGTTAGTGGATGAAATGGCGATCGCTCCTGAAGTGATTCATCAAATTGTGATGGAGGTGCCGGGGGTGCTTAATTGTCATGCGATCGCATCTCGGGGAGTGGTGGGAAGACAGGTATTTATAGAAATGCACCTAATTGTCTCCGCTCAAGATGTAGAAACTGCTCACGCAATCACGGAAGCGGTAGAAGCAAGATTAACTCAACAATTTAGCCCTGTGAGAATTTTAATTCACGTTGAACCGCCGGATTATCGCTCCGATCAGATCACTTTTGATGAAGAAGTGTGAAGCAAAAAAGCCTAAAATAAGTAGCGAACTTTTGCTAGAGGTGGCCATGGCGACGGAAAATCAAGCTAGAAACATAGTAATTACTGGTGGAGCAGGATTTATCGGCTCGAATTTTGCTCATCATTGGTGCGAGAATTATCCTGAGGATCGTGTCATTGTTCTTGATGCTCTTACCTACGCGGGCAATTTGAATAATTTAGCGACACTGAAAGATAGAAAGAATTTCCGTTTTCTGCAAGGGGATATCTGCGATCGAGCTTTAGTTGATGAATTATTTGCCAGTGAAAATATCGATACAGTTGCCCATTTTGCAGCCGAATCCCATGTGGATCGATCGATTCTTGGCCCTGGGGCTTTTGTGCAAACTAATGTGGTGGGAACTTTTACTCTATTAGAAAGTTTTCGGCAACATTGGTTAAGTAATCATCAACCCGATAACTATCGTTTTCTGCACGTTTCCACCGATGAGGTTTATGGCAGTTTAGGAGTAGATGATCCGGCTTTTACCGAAACTACTCCCTATGCTCCTAATAGTCCCTATTCTGCCTCAAAAGCGGGGAGTGATCATCTAGCGAGAGCTTATTTTCATACCTACGGAATGCCGACAATTATTACTAATTGCTCTAATAATTATGGTTCCTACCATTTCCCAGAAAAGTTAATTCCTTTGATGTGTATTAATATTCTTTTGGGTAAACCTTTACCTGTTTATGGTGATGGTCAAAATGTTCGAGATTGGTTATATGTGCGGGATCATTGTCAAGCTTTAGATACAGTTATTCACAAAGGCAAAGCGGGAGAAACCTATAATATTGGCGGAAATAATGAGGTAAAAAATATCGATTTAGTCAGGATGTTATGTGATTTAATGGATGAATTAGCTCCCGATTTACCCGTGAAACCTGCTCAGAATTTAATTACTTTTGTCAAGGATCGCCCCGGACATGATCGCCGGTATGCTATTGATGCCAGTAAAATTCGCACTGAATTAGGTTGGCAACCTCAAGAAACGGTAGAGGGGGGATTAAGAAAAACCATTCAATGGTATCTCGATCATCGAGATTGGTGGCAACCTTTGTTATCCAAAGAATATCAAGAGTATTATGGGAAAGTTTACGGTTAGAGAGGGGTAAAAACTAGACCTCTTGTAAAAATCACAAATTGTTGTTAGGGTTAGGAGTCAGTAGCCAGTAGTCAGTAGTCAGGAGAATTAAGAATGAGCATTAATCAGTTAAATGATCTATTTACAGATTTTATGCGATTTAATCCTTATTTTTGACGTTTTTGAACCCTCAAAAATTAATTATGCAAGAGGTTTAATTTAATCTTAATTTCGGGTGTGTTAGCCAAAACTAACACACTTCAACTTTGTACCTCACCATTAAGATATCGGCGTTATTTTCAATAATATCGAATGGCTGCCGACCGTTCCCTCGATCGCCACTTGTGGAAATACCGTCGGGATGAGTTAGAATCGGAAAGAAGAATTTTTGAGTAACCATGATCAAATTACGTCTAAAACGCTTTGGTAAAAAACGCGAAGCCAGTTATCGTATCGTTGCGGCCGTTAGCACCAGTCGTCGCGATGGTCGTCCCCTAGAGGAATTAGGATTTTACAATCCCCGCACCGATGAAGTGCGTCTGGATGAAGAAGGGATTATCCGACGCTTACAACAAGGAGCGCAACCGACGGACACCGTACGCAGCATTCTCACCAAACAGAAAATTTTCGAGAAAATCAATGCCTAGTACCCCCAATTATCTCGAACTGGTGAAATTTATTATCGAGCCGTTTTTGGAAGATCCGGCCAGTCTGAGATTGGATATCGAGCGCTGTAAGGAAAATGAACGTCTTTGGGTGCGTGTAGCCTTCGATGATGCCGATAAAGGCAAAGTTTACGGCCGGGGAGGGCGCAATTTACAGGCGATTAGAACTACCCTAGAAATGGCGGCCGCGAGTGCAGGTCGCTCTCTTTATCTAGAAGTCTATGCGGCCGAAAATGAAGGCGAACAGCGCCGCACCCGTCGTTCTAACGGTAACTTTGAAGGTACGGAAAGAAGACCGAGCAATCGCCGACCACCCGCACCCCGGCAACCCAGCAACTAACGAGCAATTTTAGGAAAACAGGGAAGGGGTTTCAACCTCGACCCTCTCCAGTTGCTCTAATTGCTGCCAAACTTTGGCGAGTAGAGTGGTTAATCCGGCTCCCGTCACGGCGGAAATAGTCAAAATCTCGGCATTGGTTATTTTAGCAAACTGCTTTTGATAGTTATCTATCGTTTCCTCGTCCACAGCATCAATTTTGTTGAAAACCAGTATTTGCGATCGCTTTTCTAATCCTCGACCATAGGCGGCTAATTCCCCTTGAATAATTTGATAATCGGCGATCGGGTCTTCTGCTGTCAAGGAGACAAGATGAATTAACAGGCGTGTGCGTTCGATATGGCGCAAAAATTCGTGTCCTAAGCCGATTCCTAGGTGCGCTCCCTCGATTAATCCAGGAATATCGGCGAATACCGTCCCATCTCCCGTGGGTTTGCGTACCACTCCCAAGTTAGGAATGAGAGTCGTAAAGGGATAATCGGCGATTTTGGGACGAGCAGAGGAAACGGCCGAGATTAGGGTGGATTTTCCCGCATTGGGCAGCCCGATAATGCCCACTTCCGCTAATAACTTCAATTCTAGGCGTAAATGGCGTTTTTCCCCGTCTAAACCGGGTAAAGCGTATTCGGGTGCGCGATTATTATTACTTAAAAAGTGCCGGTTGCCTAATCCCCCTTTTCCCCCGGCAGCCACGATTAAAGTCTGTTCGGGAGTGACCAAATCGCCGATAATTTCCTCGCTATCGAGATCGTAAACCACTGTACCACAGGGAACTTTAATAATGCGATCGCTACCGTTGGCTCCGGTGCAGTTGTTCGGACCGCCCCGTTTACCGTCATCGGCCTTAAAATAGCGACTATACTGGAAATCTAGCAGGGTTTGCAGGTTCTGAGTCGCCACAAAAATCACCGAACCACCTTTTCCCCCATTACCTCCGGCCGGACCGCCAGCGGGGACGTATTTTTCCCGACGGAAAGCGACAATTCCATCACCTCCCTTACCCCCTTCTACTTCTATTTCGGCGCGATCAATAAACTGCATAAGATTAAGTAGTTAAAGTGAAAAAATGATCGAGATCAAAGCTGTTATAGGTTAATATCCTGCCAATTTAAAGCTTCTGCGAATCCCTGAAAATGTTTGACATTAGTGGTAGCGATGACTAGATAACGACTCGGATATTGTTTTTTTAATAACTGCCAATGAGCAAGAATAATAATATCTACGTCAATATTGTAATTATCAGCCGTTTGTTTGCCAATCTTTCGAGTTTCTACCCAAATTTGTGACGCTGCTAACATCACATCGGTATCTAAATTTAAAAAATCAATGACATTGCGTAATTCATTAAGATTATCTAGGCTATTAAAGGAATTTTTTTTGACCGATTCTAATAATAGGCTTCTTCTGACTTCATAATCACAGATATCGGAACTAACTACATAAACGCCTTTAGAAAAAAGTGAATAAAGCCAGTCTTCGCAGTCAGCTGGTTTACCCGCTTTTTTAGGATGAGTTAGTAAACCCAAAACCCCCGAATCGATAAAGACAATCATCCTTGGCTATAAAGCTTTGAACCCAAAGGACGAGCATTATCAATCGCAGTCTGAAAATTGAGCAAACACTGGGAAATTTCTTGGTCTTGCTCATCGGTTATTTGTGACCGTTTTTGTCGTCTTTGTTCTAAGATAGCCAAGGCCGAACGATTTCGTTTAATTTGTTCTTTTCGATCCCAATCCGGATAATTGACGAGTTTGGGTTTTAATTGATTCATCTCTTTTAAGTAGGTAGGTGTTAAAAATTGCCAGACATCCCCCTTATCAAGGGGGGAAGGGGGGATCAAAGACAGAATCTATCTTCAATTTAATTGATTCATCTCTTTGACTGGAAATTGTCTATCACAATCTTAGCCGATCCCTTGACTAAGAACAAGAGGTAACAAGCCTCCCCTTTCAAGGGGATGAAAATTCAAATCTTGCTGATTTCAAGCTACCGACGACCAGTGATAGTCACTGATAACTGATAACTGGTAACTGATAACTGAAATGACACCTAACAACTCCAATCACTATCCCCAAGGTTTTTAGTACATTCGTTCGGAAATAAAAAACTTGTTTCTGGGCGGGGAATCCCTACAATAGGAAACAGGATAATTAGTAGCAGATGAAAACCGATGGGACAGTTTTTTAAACAAACCTTCGCTAGTTGCTTGGGAACTTTATTGGGATTATTGGTGTTTTCGTCTTTAGGTGTAGGGGGATTAGCATTTTTACTGCTTTCTCTCCTTAATTCTAGCGATAGCTCCTCAGTTAAGGAAAAATCGGTCTTAGTCTTTAACTTGGCCACCAATATCAGCGATGCTCCCCCTAGTTCCAGTTTAGCTGATAGTTTGACCGGTGAGAGTACGACCACTTTAAATTTGCGACAGGTGATAGCGGCGATCGAAAAAGCCGCCCTTGATGATAATATTGTCGGTCTGTTACTCTATGGTCGCAACAATGTCGGTGAATATGGCTATGCTACCCTGACGGAAGTGCGGCAAGCTTTGGCAAAATTTCGCCAATCGGGTAAAAAAATTATCGCCTACGATGTGGAATGGACGGAAAAGGAATATTATCTCGCTTCCGTTGCTGAAAAGGTGATTATTAATCCCGTGGGGAGAATGGAAATTAATGGTTTAAGTAGTCAGCAAACCTTTTTTGCCGATGCACTAGAAAAGTATGGTGTGGGGGTACAAGTGGTAAAAGTGGGTTCTTTTAAGGGTGCAGTGGAACCCTATACGCGTCAGGATTTAAGTGTCCAGAATCGTCAGCAGCTGCAAACCCTACTCGATACAATTTGGTCTAATTATAGTGCCACAGTGGCCAAAAGTCGCAATTTAACCCCCCAACAAGTGCAAACTATTTCTGATACTCAAGGTATTCTGGAAGCAACCACAGCGAAAAAGGCGGGTTTTGTCGATGAAGTGGCCTATTTAGATCGAGTAATTGTTTTAGCAAAGGAGTTGACAGGAGAAGCAAAAAATAAAACTACTCAAGAGGAAGATTCTAGCTCTTTTTCGCAGATTTCTTTAGCTAATTATGCCAGTTCTCTCGATGATGAGGGGGGAGATAGTAGCAATCAAATAGCGATAGTTTATGCAGAAGGGACAATCGTAGAAGGTCAGGGAGATAGAGGTGAAATCGGTGGGGATAAATTGGCGAAAGAACTACGAAAATTACAAGAGAAGGAGGAGGTAAAAGCGGTAGTTTTGCGGATTAATAGTCCGGGGGGAAGTGCCACCGCTTCCGAGGTGATTCTGCGGGAAATTAAGCGTTTAGATGCGAAAAAACCGGTAATTATTTCTATGGGTGATGTGGCAGCTTCTGGGGGTTATTGGATCGCCATGGGGGGTCAAAGAATTTTTGCTGATAATGATACAATCACTGGTTCGATCGGTGTGTTTGGATTATTGTTAAATATCCAGAAGATTGCTAATAATAATGGCATCGATTGGGACACGGTGAAAACTGGAAAATTGGCCGATATATCTACTATTACCAGACCGAAAAATCCCCAAGAATTAGAAATTTATCAAGCGGCAGTTAATCGGTTCTATGATTTATTTATCGAGACGGTGGCCAGGGGGCGAAAATTATCCCCAGACAAGGTTAGAACTGTGGCCCAAGGTCGTGTCTGGACGGGAAAAGATGCGGTGAAAATTGGTTTAGTTGATCAAATTGGTGGTCTAGAAGTGGCAGTACAATACGCAGCCAAAACAGCTAAATTAGGGGATGATTGGAGTCTGAAAGAATATCCTCGATCGCAAAGTTGGCAAGAAGAACTCCTCTCTAATTTCTTGCAAACCTCTCTTCCTCCTCTCACTAAAAATAATCACCCTTTGACGCAGGAATGGCAAAATTTTCAGCAGGAATTATTGAAGTTACCTACATTTAACGATCCCCATAGTGTTTATGCTAAGTTACTTTTTAATCTCGATTTTCGCTGATACTTAGATAAAAATAATGCTTTCTAATTCTGAAATTCTTTAACAAAAATTTCTATGAATCGCCCTAATAGCGTTATTCTTAGTTTAGCCTATATTTTGGGATTATTATCTACAGGTCTGCTAGATTTTAGTCCCCAGTTAAACCGATGGCAAGAAGTGGTAATTAGAATTGTTATTATCAGTCTAATTACCCTGTTAACCACAACTTTTATCCGTCGTTTTTGGTGGCAAAGTCCCCCGAAAAAAATTTGGCTGATAGCGGGATTAATAGCTATCTTTGCCGTTGTTTATCTAGAAATTCGCACTCCTTACCCCAGCGCAAACGATATCAGTCATCTTTTAAAAAATAATGTAGTTAACTCTATTAAAATCACGGGCAGTATTATATCAGAAATCCGTCTCAATCGCCGAGAAAATTTACAATTTTGGTTAGAAGTAAAAGAATTTAGCCTCAAGAATTTACCGACAGAAAAATCCACAGGTAAACTCTACGTTACTCTACCAAATCTAGCAGAAAATCAGGTTTATCCCGGACAAGAAATAACAGTTAAAGGATTACTTTATCGTCCCCGTCGTGCCAATAATCCCAGTGCTTTTGACTTTGCTAATTATCTAGCGCGTCAGGGTGCTTTTGCTGGTTTAAAAGGGGAAATAATTATCAATAAAAAGTCACCGACTTGGGGAGTTTGGCAGATTCGTCAGCGCATTGTTGAGGCACAAATTCAAGGACTAGGCCAAGAAAAAGGGACTTTATTAAGTTCGATTACCCTCGGACGACAAGCGGTTAATTTGCCAGCAAAAATCACCGATTTATTTATTAAAACTGGATTGGCTCACATTTTAGCAGCTTCTGGCTTTCATGTGTCTATTTTGTTGGGATTTGTTTTAACTATTACTCGCAATTTATCCCCTAAAAAACAGTTTATTATTGCCCTTACTATCTTAATAATTTACGGCACCTTAACAGGGTTACAACCTTCAGTTATGCGGGCGATTTTGATGGGAATTGGGGCATTAATCGGTCTGCTTTATAATCGACAAGTTAATAGTTTAGGTTCCCTGTTACTAGCGGCTACAATTCTATTATTATGGCAACCTCTCTGGATTTGGGATTTAGGATTTCAGTTAAGTTTTTTAGCGACTTTGGGATTAATTATTACCGTTCCTTTACTGAAAAATAAAATTGACTATTTCCCTAATTTAATCGCTGAACCTATAGCTATTAGTCTAGCTGCCACTCTCTGGACTATGCCTTTATTGATGTTTACATTTAACTCGATCGCTCTTTATAATATCCCCATTAATATTATCACAACTCCCCTAATTACCCTAATTAGTTTAGGAGGAGTTTTTACTGCTTTTTTAGGCTTAATTTATCCCCCTTTGGGCAGTATCGGTGCTAGTATTCTCTATTACCCTCTCAAGTTATTACTGCAAATTACCAACTTTTTTAGTCTGCTTCCTTTTAGTACCTACTCCACAGGTAAATTATCCTTAGGAGTGATGTTAATTATTTATATTTGCCTTACCTTAATCTGCTGCAATCTCTGGTTTCGTCAACGGTGGCATTTAGTCGGTTTATTTATCCTCACTTTAATTTTAATACCGATTATTTATCAACATTTAACTTTAACTCAGGTGACAGTTTTAGCCACCAAATCGCAACCGGTAATAATTATTCAAAATCGAGGAAATACTCTCTTAATTAATGGGGAGGAACCCGCAACAGCACGTTATACAGTTTTGCCTTTTTTGCGACAGGAGGGAATTAATCAAATACAAGGAGCAATAACCGTCAATAATTCGGCACAATTCTCAACTATCAGTGAGGACATACCGATTCAAAAAACTATTACTTTATCCCAGTTAGAAAAATTTAATCTCGGCGAAATTACTGGACAATTGATCGAGAAAAATTTATTTAAATTTCAGGTAAAAAATCAATCTTGGCTATGGATTATCAACCCGAAAATTCCCGTTAATTTATCCCAAAAATTCAGCCCGCTAGTGTTATTATGGCAGGGAAGCAATCTAGATAAACAATGGTTAGAGTCCATTCGACCGCAAACAGCGATCGCTGTCACTACCAATCTCTCCCGTAATGCCAGAAATCAACTGAGAAAGGCCAGGATTAAGACTTACTGGACCGGGAGAGATGGTGCAATTCAATGGACAGCAAAAAATGGATTTCAACCCTTTCTAATTAATGAGTGATGTGTACCACCAAAACTGAACAGGGAGCATGATGTACCACATAATTACTGACACTACCTAAGATTAACTCAGATAAACCCGATCGACCGTGACGACCAACAATAATTAAATCTATCCCCTCTTGCTGAGCAACTTGACAAATTTTCTGCCCCGGATCACCGATATAATAATCAGCCTTGGCCGTGATATTATCTTCCTTAGCTCGATCAACTAAACCGTTTAACCAAGCTTGTAATTCCGCTTGCATTTCTTCAGTGATTTGTTGTTCCAAGGCGATCATATCGGGGGGATAACCGCCACCATAACCGATCAGATTACCATAAATAAAAGTTTCCGTGTAGGGAGTCAAAGGTTGAGACAGACTATAAATAATCCGCAACTCACTAGCGTAGGTTTTCGCTAAGAGAATAGCCGTATTCAACACCTCTGGAGTGGGATCTTGATAATCCACAGCCACGAGAATTTTATTATAGAGTTTGTTGGTATCTCGATCGACTGAGATTGTTTCCGTATTATCCATAGAATTAGCCTCCTCGATAGCAGATAACGTCAGGGTTGAAGTTAATCTTTTTTCCCACCGGCTGCCAGCAATACCCTGGATCGCTGATGATCCCCTACCTCTAGTGTGACATTTTTCGGATGATGTAGCTAAATCCCCAAAAAAATTAACAATTTGGGGAGACTCCGAGACGATACCCTAGGGTTGATTCAAAGTAGGGTTGATTCAAGGTAGGGTTGATTCAAGGTAGGGTTGATTCAAGGTAGGGTTGATTCATGAATCAACCCTACCCAAACCCCGGAGCGCATTAGTTTTTCGGTGGGATGCTTACAGCCAGCTGCTGATATGTATGTAATCATCTAAGAGTCACTGATAATTGCTGATTGTCGGTATTTCTGCAAATGTGAGATGCACCCCTAGATTTTTTAGAAAAGTATTTATCTTGAGATATAATACGGTTGAGATTTTTTGCAGCAGAGGATCTAATCAAATGAATGAAGATAGCAAAAATTATGAGATGCAAATTCTGGCAATGATGATCAATCAGTATTTGGATGATATGGTATCTCTGAGTGAAGAAAAATTAAATCAGCTAGAAGCAAACCGCGATCAGATTGTTTGGGATTTAGCCACAAGAATTTACAAGGAAAGTGGTCATAAAGTAGAATTTCATATAATACGAAACTTAATTAATTCTAGAATTGAAGTTATGAGATATCAGTTATTTTTCAGTCAATCCAGTCTATTGGAATCAAGGAGAATCAATGAAGAGAAAGCTATTAAAATAGCAGAACAAAAAGCTAATGCTGTTATTAACGAAAAAAATGATGATACCGAGAAAATAACGTCACAAGACAATGAACGAAAACTGGCAATTTTCATCAAAGTTCAAGAGATAATTAGTGATCAATTAGAGGTGGAAAAGTCTGAGATACATATTGATGATGAACTATTTTATTTACAATCTAAGGAAAACGTCGGTAGTTATAGTTCTTATAGTTCTTATCGTTCTTATAGTTCTTGTAGTTCTTTTGTCCGGAATAGTTGGTCTGACTTATTATCAAATTGGGGAGGAGATGAACTTGATACACTTGAATTAATCATGACTTTAGAAGAAGAATTTGATCTAGAACTTTCAGACGAAAAATGCCAAGAATTTACAACAGTGAAAAAGCTAGTTGATTATCTTGCTGAAAATTTAGGCAAGTAACAATATTAATTTTTATCAAAATATCTCAAGTTATCAGCCAAATATAGCTATAATCCAATTAGAGCGAGTTCTAAACCAACAACTTATGATTAGTCGCTACATTGTCCTATGGCTCCCGATGGTCTTAATAGGAATTAGTAACGGTATTCTCAGGGAAAGCACCTACGGAAAATATCTCGATGAACTGCGCGCTCATCAAATTTCTACCCTGACCGGAATCCTCTTTTTTAGTCTTTATATTGGCACTCTTGTCTATTTTTGGGGTCTAGAATCGTCCAGTCAAGCAATTACTATCGGTTTAATTTGGTTAGTATTAACAGTGGGTTTTGAGTTTCTGTTCGGTCATTTTATCGCCGGTCACTCTTGGTCAAGATTAGGACAAGATTATAATCTTTTAGCGGGACGAGTTTGGATTTTTGTTCTCTTGGTCATTACTTTTGCTCCCTTACTATTTTATCAACTTTTTTCTTAATTATGAAAGCTATTATCATTAATCGCTATGGCGATAGTAATGTTCTCCAATACACAGACATAGAAAAGCCAATTCCCCAAGGAAAAGAAGTCTTAATTAAGATTATGGCAGCGGGAATTAATCCGATTGATTGGAAGATTCGTCGGGGAATGCTCAAAATAGCCACAGGTAATAAATTTCCCCTGCAATTAGGTTTTGATTATGGGGGAATTATCGTTGAAAAAGGCAGTCAGGTGGAACAATTTCAGATCGGAGATGAGGTTTTTGGTTTTCTCAATCAATTACCGGGTAAAACCTATGCTGAATATGCAATCATTCCCGCTTCCCTATTAGTTAAAAAACCCCATAATCAGAGTTTTATTGAAGCTGCTGCCACTCCTTTGGCTGCTTCTACCGCTTTGCAAGTGTTGCGAGATTTTGGCGGTATTCAAGCAGGAAATCGGATTTTAGTTAATGGTGCATCGGGAGGAGTGGGTAGCTTTGCTGTGCAGATAGGGAAAATTTTCTCCGCAGAAGTAGATGGAGTCTGTAGTAGTAAAAATATCGATTATGTCACCTCTTTAGGAGCAGACAAAGTTATAGATTATACCCAAGAAGATTGGAGAGAAACTGAGCAGAAATATGATATAATCTTCGATGCTGTGGCTAAGTCTTCTTTTTGGCACTGTCGTCAGCTTTTAAAACCCCAAGGCACTTATATAACCACCCTACCAAATCCCGGAATTATCCTCTTAAATTATCTCACTGCTTGGTTGCCCCAAAAAGGGAAAGTGATATTTTTTGCTCAAGCACAAGCGTCTGACTGGCAATTTCTCAAAGAAGCGATCGAATCGGGTAAATTAACTGTTAGAATCGATCGCACCTATACTTTTTCCCAGGTGGCAGCAGCTCATAATTATAGTGAATCGGAAAGGGTGCGAGGAAAAATAGTCTTGATCCCCGATTAAGGATAAATTAAGCTGATAAGCTAAGACGCATTTAAACCGCTTATTATTAGATTAGCAGAATCTGCCCAACCCCCCCAACCCCTAGGGTCGTTTCATTCTCGCAAATGTCATTCAATCAAATCCTTATCTGGCAAGGTTTTCAGTCAATTTCTCAGAACAAATATCTGAAAAATTTTTAAAATGCCTTGCTTTGCTTGCCCCGTAAGCGATTGAAGACAGACAAACAAGGAATCAAACTAGAGAATGAATCAGCCCTACCCCAACCCCCCCGACATCGGGGGGGCGGGGGGCAAGGGTGGGGTTGCCTGTTGCCTCGTCTCAACAAGCAATTTAAATTACGAACGGCTTATCAAGATAATTTAAGGATTTTCCCTATTTTTTGGGGAGCGAGTAAATAGTTTTAAGTAGGTAGAAACAGAGAATTCCTTAATTGGGAAGGTGATAAAAGTCAAGGGATTAATAGTAATAATAATATTGCGGCTATCCCTCTGTACCGCCTTGATAATCTGTTTAGCCACCCAATCGGCGGACATAATACCCACAGGATTTAAATTACTCTTAAAAGGGCCAAGAATTAGCTTTCTTACCACACAGGGGGCATCTAAACGACGCAGGGTAATCATATCACCGATCGCCCGTTTACTGAGTTCATAGAGGGGACTAAAGGCAGGATTAACCTCCGCTTCCGAGGTATTCACCCAGACTTCCTTGCGGGCAATTTGCTCGTTAGTGCGGACAGTTTTGAAGAATAATTCCATTAAACGCCAGACGGAAAAAGTATTCACTTGGTAGGCTAATTCGATCGCTTCTGGGGTTCTTTGGCCGTGGACATTAACGCCATGATTTAAAATCAGTATATCTACAGACTTAAATAGGTTCTCAAGTTGCGTTTCTTCGCCGATTTGCCATTTCACGGTTTTTACGGGTACTGATTCGCCGTTAATTTCAATAGCGATCGCATTTTCCCCAGAAGTGAGCGCAATCACCTTGGCTCCCTTCAGTTGTAGGTACTTTAACAGCGATCGCCCTAAAGTTCCATTCGCTCCGGTAATGGCGATCGTTTTACCCTTGAGAGAAAGTGCCGTCCCCATCAATTTATCCATAAAGGTGAAAGTTCCACAATAATAAGCCTTTTGGTTATCAAAATGGTGTCGCCAGTGGTAGGTACGATTAACGCGCCATTGAGCGGGTAAACTCTCAAATTGCCCCGGACGATGGGTTAAATCGGTTAATTCCTCCAGATTAGCGATACCTAAACCTCGACCGATCGCCGTACTGAGAAAAGCCAAAGTATAAAGGGAACCTAACCAACCCAACCAAGGGCGATCGAACCCCCAAGAGTAGGCCAATAGTACAGGTAAAACACTGGCAGCCAACATGACCAAGGCCTCCGGTACATCATTGTACCAGTGCGCCCGACGATAAATTTCCTCGCTCATTACCGACAGATCGGGACGAAAAACCCGATGATGCCAGACGTGCAGACGATAAAGGGGCTGCCAATGGTGAGCTAGGGCATGATAGCTATCACGCACGATCTCCACCCAAATAATTGAGCCACAAATCAGTCCGACACAGAGGAGCAGGTTTGACATAGGGGATAAATGTTAAATTTTCTCAACGAATGTAAACAAAGCAATCTTAGGCAAAAAAGCGCATTTATCGGGTTAAAAGAACCAATAGCCTGAAAAACTGGGGTTTCTTTCCCGAAAAAACTTAAGATTCTGTTAAAAATTTTAACAATTTTCGGTAAGATAAAGCAAGAAATAAGCTTCTATTTGAACAGTTACTTAACCTGAGTCGATTATGGCAGAAAATTATTGGTCGCGAGAGGATGATAACGAAGAATTAGACCCGATTGGTTCCCTCCTATCTGACTGGTCCGATCCCGAAGATGAGGAGGACGAATTTAGGAGCGAAATTTTTCAAGGCCGATCGGGACGCAGACAGAAAGCGGCTTTTAGCCTCATGGCGATCTGGACAATAATTATCGGACTTCATTGGCTTAGTTGGGGTTATTGGGCAATTATCGCCTTAACTATGGTACTATCGGGACAAGCTTTGCGGCTGCTGTTCACGAAACCGGAAACGCCGCCAATTCCTTTACTGGATAAGGATTTAGCCTCTGTACCTAGGGTGTCCCTCTTAGTAGCGGCCAAAAATGAAGAAACCGTAATCACGAAACTGGTTAATTATCTCTGTCATCTAGACTATCCCCAAGATAAGTTAGAAGTTTGGATCGTCGATGACTATAGCACCGATAACACCGGTGCAATTCTCGATCGCCTGGCTTTAGAATATCCCCAATTACAAATTCTCCATCGTCCTGCTAATGCCGGAGGTGGCAAATCCGGCGCCTTGAATCAGGTTTTATCCCTAACTAACGGGGAAATTATCGGCGTATTCGATGCGGATGCGGGATTATCCTCCGATTTACTGCGTCATGTCGTCCCGATGTTCGACGATCGAGAAGTGGGTGCGGTACAGGTGCGAAAAGCGATCGCCAATGCCGCCGAAAACTTCTGGACAAAAGGACAAGCGGTAGAAATGATCTTTGATAGTTGTTTCCAACAGCAACGGATCGCGGTGGGAGGAATCGGAGAATTGCGCGGAAATGGTCAATTTGTCCGTCGTAGTGCCTTAAATCGTTGCGGGGGTTGGAATGAACAAACGATCACCGACGATCTCGATTTAACTATTCGTCTCCATATCGATAATTGGAAAATTAATATCTTAAATTTTCCCGCAGTAGCAGAAGAAGGTGTGACAACTGCGATCGCTTTATGGCATCAGCGCAATCGCTGGGCCGAAGGTGGTTTTCAGCGTTATCTCGACTATTGGAAAGCGATTTTAAAGTCTCCCATGCCTTGGCCGAAAAAGTTTGATTTAATTGCTTTTTTGCTCGTTCAATATATCTTACCTGCGGCCGCTATTCCCGATCTTTTAATCACTATTACCCAGCATCAAGCTCCGATTTTAACGCCTTTAACTGGTTTGGCTCTTTCCCTTTCTCTCTGGGGTATGGTGACAGGATTAATCCGAGTTAATACGGGTAAAAAATTGACTTTTGCTCTTGGTTTGGACATCCTTGCTCAAACTATTCGCGGCATGATTTATATGATGCACTGGTTTATTATTATTCCCAGTGTCAGCCTGCGGATGGCTTTGCGTCCTAAACGTTTAAAATGGGTGAAAACCGTTCATCTGGGTGAACATCTCAGCGCCGAGGTTTAATTTTCGAGGATAGACTCCAAAAACTTTGGCCTTATCAGGCTCGAAATCCCCTGTCAGTGAAGGTTACAGCCTTTGGAAACCCCTTTGGGAAAAATTTCCAATTTCCTTAATCATGCTTGCTACCAATAATGTGTTAATTTAGATACAGAATTGAATTCCGTGACAGCACTGGGGTGGCGAAAAGCGCTCGCTCCAGTTTTTTTTCTCGAGAAAACGGGTTTCTTCAAGAAACCCGTTTTCTGTGGGGTTTTTTGCGTAAAGCATCCCCCTCTCCTCGTAGGTTAAGGGGGTAAGATCATAACAATCCGTTGCCAAAACCGACTTCTCAGAATATAATAGAGCTTGCTGAATAAATCTAAAAACCTTGTTGGGTAAGACTTTTAGACTTTTGGGAAATCAAAAAGTACTGGCTATCGGAGTGATCGGGGGTAAAATTCAGGTACTTTTTCCCTGAAAATTAGGTAATTGACCACCTGAAAATGGGTAAAACCCTACACCCTACACCCCACACCCTGCCCCCACGAGAAACTTTTTCAGCAAACCCTATAATAGAGAAGAGTAGTCATTCATCGCTCAGATTAGTTAAGATGACATTACATGACTAATAATATTGACCATGATCGCTTATTTAAGGAGTTAATCTCCACCTTTTTTGTCGAATTTATCGAGTTGTTTTTCCCTCAATTGATAGATTATTTAGATAGGGACTCGATTACTTTTTTAGACAAAGAAGTATTTACCGATGTCACGGAAGGAGAAAGGTATGAAAGTGATTTAGTCGCACAGGTTAAGTTTCGAGGAAAAGAATCTTTTTTTCTGATTCATGTAGAGGCGCAGGAAAGTTCCCGAAAGTGGTTTAACCGGCGAATGTTTACTTATTTTGCTCGCTTTCATGAGAAATTTGTCTTACCGATTTATCCGATTGTAATTTTTTCTTATTCAAAGCCAAAAAGAGAAGCAATTAGTCAATATGTAGTCGATTTTCCCGATTTTAAGGTCTTAGAATTTAACTATCAAGTAGTGCAGTTAAATCGATTAAATTGGCGAGATTTTCTTAATCAACCGAATCCAGTTGCTTCAGCTTTGATGGCGAAGATGAACATTGCCGAGAAAGAGCGAGCCAAGGTTAAGGCGGAATGTCTGCGCTTGTTAATTACTTTAAGGTTAAATCCAGCGAAAATGCAATTAATTTCTGGATTTATTGATACTTATCTCAATCTAAATCCAGTGGAAGAGAGACAATTTCAAGAAGAGATTAGCACATTTAGTCAACCCGTACAGGAGGGAGTTATGCAAATTACCACCAGTTGGATGCGTCAAGGTATTGAACAAGGTATCGAACAAGGTATTGAACGGGGTATTGAACAAGGTATTGAACGCGGTATCGAACAAGGTATCGAACAAGGTATCGAACGCGAAAAGACACTGGTTCTTCGTCAACTTAAACGCAAGTTAGGGGAGATTAATCCTTCATTGGAAACTAAAATTATGGAGTTAAGTATTGATGATGTCGAAGCATTAGCAGAAGCTTTATTCGATTTCTCTACAGTTGAAGATTTAATCAATTGGTTAAATACTTTAACTGCCTAGCTTTGACGTTAGCGATCACATCTTTGCAACAAATGAGAAAACGGGTTTCTTCGAGAAACTATTTAGAAAACCCGTTTTCTTTGAGAAACCCGTTTTCTTGTCCGTTGAGAAACCCGTTTTCTAGTAATAAATGTTAATTTCTGTTACAGGGGTATTGAAAAATTGGCGATTGTTGGGCTAAAACTGTTAGCAATAAACCTTTGCTGTTAATGTCATGACTTCTACCCTGTTGCCGATTCTTCCTGCTGTTGACGATATTTTGTTCAATTTCGCTCAATCTGATGGCTTTTGGGCAAATTTGGTCATCGCTTTTGGCACAAGTTATGATGTGGTTAAAGCGACGGAATTACGACAGCAGTGGCAAAGTCGAAATTTTAGTCAACTTCCTGAGATTGAGGTTGTCAACAGCAGTGTTTTAGGTAGTGCAAATGGCGCTTATGGGATTAGCACCAATAAGATATATCTATCTGAAAGCTTTTTTGCTTCTGCTAGTTTAGATGCTTTGGTTACGGTGATTTTAGAAGAAATTGGGCATTTTGTGGATGCTCAAGTTAATACGGTGGATACGGTGGGGGATGAGGGAGAATTATTTTCTCATCTGGTGAGAGGGGTTAATTTAACTGAGGCTGAGTTAACTTATATTCAAGCAGAAGATGATCGTTCTGTTATTAATTTAGGGGGACAATTTATAGGGGTTGAACAAACAGCACCAATTACTTTAATTGTCAATACTACTATAGATGAGAATGATGGTAGTGCCACTATTGGGAGTGGTTTATCTTTGCGGGATGCTGTTACAATTGCTAACACAAGTCCTAATACTCCCTATATTATTAAGCTGAAATCAGGAACGACTTATGAATTGACTTATGTTAATGATACGACAACAGGCGATCGCAGTTTGAGGACGAATGGTACGATTACCATTGAAACTGATGGAACAGCACTAGCTTCTATTGTTAATAATGCTAGTCCTATCTCTGGACAAAATGATAATAATTCTATTATATACAACTCTAGTAAACTTGGAGTTACATTAAATAATCTCTATATCAGCAACAAAGCAGGAGGGGGAATTTACAACGACTACGGGGGAACATTAACAATAACCAACAGTACAATATCTGGTAATACGGCTGATGACGGAGGGGGAATTGACAACTGGGGAACATTAACATTAACCAACAGTACAATATCTGGTAATACGGCTGATGACGGAGGGGGAATTGAAAACTCGGGAACATTAACAATAACCAACAGTACAATATCTGGTAATACGGCTACTGGTTCGGGAGGGGGAATTGAAAACCATTTTGGCACATTAACAATAACCGATAGTACAATATCTGGTAATACGGCTCGTTGGGCAGGGGGAATTGAAAACTCGGGAACATTAACAATAACCAACAGTACAATATCTGGTAATACGGCTACTGGTTCGGGAGGGGGAATTGAAAACTATTGGGGAACATTAACAATAACCGATAGTACAATATCTGGTAATACGGCTCGTTGGGCAGGGGGAATTGAAAACTATTGGGGAACATTAACAATAACCAACAGTACAATATCTGGTAATACGGCTACTGGTTCGGGAGGGGGAATTGAAAACCATTTTGGCACATTAACAATAACCGACAGTACAATAACAGGTAATACGGCTGCTTATGACGGAGGGGGAATTGAAAACTCTTGGGGAACATTAACAATAACCGACAGTACAATAACAGGTAATACGGCTGCTTATGACGGAGGGGGAATTGAAAACTATTGGGGAACATTAACAATAACCGACAGTACAATAACAGGTAATACGGCTGGTTGGGCGGGAGGGGGAATTGACAACTGGGGAACATTAACATTAACCAACAGTACAATAACAGGTAATACGGCTGCTTATGACGGAGGGGGAATTTACAACAGCCATTTTGGAACATTAACATTAACGAATAACATTCTTACTAACAATAATGCCAACTTAGGTGGTGGTATTTACAATAGGGGTACATGGAGTTCAAATAGTATTATTAGTGGACATACTGCGAACCGAGTTTGGTATATAGATTCAGATGGAGATTCAACTACATCTGAATCCAGCTGGATTAATGGTCAATGGATAGCAAATCCAATAGATCCAAAATATCCAAATATATATGATGATGCCACTTACACAGCACTCCCACCCACACCTGATTCTCCACCTAAACCAACGATATCAGTCAGTAATGCGTGGTTTGATGCTCCCGCAGGGAAGGTTATTTTCGAGGTTAAACTATCCTCAACCTATGATAAACCCATAACCGTTGATTACTATACCCTTGATGGAAGTGCCAATTCAATAGACCCTAACCAATTAAAAGATTTTAACAATGTTGTCAAACAAACCCTCTCCTTTTTCCCAGGACAAACCAGCAAACAAATAGAAATTACCGTTTTAGGAAGTGCGCCTCCTACCGACCAAACCTTTGAGATTTTGGCTAGAGACACCGCTTATCGTAATTGGACAGATACGGACAAAGGCAAAGAAGTAGATAAGATCTATGACTATAGTGACCTGGGTTACGAAGGCTATCGTATCAATAAAGTCTTCAAAGATTCTACTACAGGATTTGATGCTTTTGGTTTAACTTCTGATGAAAAATTCTTTCTGGTTTTAGCCAATCCCCTTAATGCCAATGAATTTACATCCAATAGCAATAACTTACTGCAAGATATTGCCAATACTTCAGGCGGTAACAATACCGCCGCCTATACTGCTGGACAGAATCTAATCAACCAACTCACCAGCGCCAATCAATCCTATACCTTCACTGATGGCACAATTTATGACCTTGCTAAACCTCCTGTTTTAGCCATTCGGGGTACTGTATTTTCATCTGGTAAAGATTTATTAAGTGATACTGAAACCGAAGGAGTTGGCTATAATCAATTTACTAACAATAAAGCCGCAGTCAATCAATGGCTTTCAGAAGTAACTAATCCCGTAAGCGGATTGACTCTAAAACCTAATATTACAGGTCATAGTTTAGGCGGTGCATTAAGTCAGTGGGTAGGGGGTAGTTATACAGGACAACTCGGAAAGATTGTTACTTTCAATAGTCCGGGTATTTCTCAACAACCCGGCATTAATTTCAACGCTACTAATAACTTAGGTGTAACCCATTACATAACTTCGGCCGATGTGGTTAGCATTGCAGGTTCAAAATATCTGAGTGGAGTCTGGAACTTAGAAAAATATTCAAAACTAACATCTGCAATTACTTTTGAAAAACATTCAGTTCCCGTCTTAAATCAAACTATTACAAGAACTAATTTGTCAAAGCCGACAGATTTAACTCGGAAAGTTGCCAACGGAAATACTAATGATTTAAGTAGTTACTGGTTTACATATTTGCCTGATGCTGATTATTTTGCTCTTCAAGCAGCCGTTACTCTAATAAGTCCAATTCTGGGTGCAGCTTTAACTTATCGTGGAACCGTTGAACTGAATCGAAAAGCAATTGGAAGTGCCATTGATGGTCTTGGAAATATATCCGATGCAGTAACATCCGCTTACAACGCAGCTAAATCTTGGACTTCAGATGCGTGGAATGCGATTATTGGACAGTCTGACAAGAAACTTGGTTTATCTCCATCAACTGCAAATCAAAGCAATTCAACGCAAACGCTTGCATCATCTTTTCTGGACACAAATAGCTATGAAATAGCAACAACAGCTACAGCATCACAGACAATTGATAACTTTTGGGATGCCATACCTGATTGGGGAGATAACGCTTGGCAAGCTACAACTAAATGGTCAGGAGATGCTTGGAACAGTATTGATGAATGGACACCCCAAACTTGGCAAGCAACAACTACCTGGACAGCAGCCGATTGGGATAAACCATTCTTTACTATCTCAAATCCGACAATTGTAGAAAACAATTCAGGAACAAATAACCTGATATTTAAAGTTACATTGTCAACCACAAGTACCCAAACAATTACCGTAAATTATGCCACTGCTGATGACACAGCAACAGCAGGAAGCGACTATACAGCCACAACAGGGACTCTCACCTTTACCCCCGGACAAACCAGCCAAGATATTATTATTTCAGTCAATGGTGATACTGCAATTGAACCGGATGAGACTTTCTTGATTAACCTTGCTAATCCTAGCAATGCGCTGATTACAGATAATCAAGGATTAGGAACAATTACTAATGATGATGGTGATAATATCAGTGTCACCCCAATCGAAGCTTTTGGTAACACCAAATTAGTCCAAGACACAACTAATAAACTTTACACCCAAATTGGCAATAATAACCCCACTGCTATTAAAATTGGTGCCACTCAGATTACCACAAATATCTACCATGGTTGGCAAACTCTAGCAGCAGAAACCGTCAACGGTGTCAATCAAGTTTTATGGAAATATAACGATGGTAATTATCTCCACTTGTGGAGTTTAGATAATAACTGGAATTGGCAATCTTCAAGCGGATGGTGGGGATTAAATTCCCCGGAAGCTTTTACTCAAGAAACCAACTTCCAACAAGACTTTAATAGTGATGGAATCATCGGTTCACCCTACACCCCAATCGAAGCCTTCGGTAACACCAAATTAGTCAAAGATGCGACTAATAAACTCTACGCTCAAATTGGCAATAATAACCCCATCGCCATCAAAATTGGGGCCACTCAGATTACCACAAATATCTACCCTGGTTGGCAAACTCTAGCAGCAGAAACCGTCAACGGAGCCAATCAAGTTTTATGGAAATATAACGATGGTAATTATCTCCACTTGTGGAGTTTAGATAATAACTGGAATTGGCAATCTTCAAGCGGATGGTGGGGATTAAACTCATCGGAAGCTTTTACTCAAGAAACCAACTTCCAACAAGACTTTAACGGTGATGGAATCATCGGTCAACTCACCACAATCGAAGCCTTCGGTAACACCAAATTAGTCAAAGATGCGACTAATAAACTCTACGCTCAAATTGGCAATAATAACCCCATCGCCATCAAAATTGGGGCCACTCAGATTACCACCGATATCTATCCAGGTTGGCAAACTCTAGCAGCAGAAACCGTCAACGGAGTCAATCAAGTTTTATGGAAATATAACGATGGTAATTATCTCCACTTGTGGAGTTTAGATAATAACTGGAATTGGCAATCTTCAAGCGGATGGTGGGGATTAAACTCATCGGAAGCTTTTACTCAAGAAACCAACTTCCAACAAGACTTTAACGGGGATAATCTGATTGGTAATCCCTTACCTATTATCGGGTCATCAAACGATGATATTCTCACTGGTACTCTGGACAATGATATTCTAGTTGGTGGCTTAGGTAATGATACCATAACAGGGGGTGCGGGTGGCGATAAATTCACCTTCAACAACCGCAATGAAGGTCTTGACACAATTACCGATTTCCTCTCCAGTCAGGGGGATAAAATTACTGTCTCTGCTGCGGGTTTTGGCGGTGGTTTAGCCGCAGGAGTGGCGATTACAGCCGCTCAATTCGTGTTAGGAACAACTGCATTAAATGCCAGCAATCGCTTTATTTATAATACAATCACTGGAGGATTATTCTTTGATGGGGACGGGACAGGTACAATAGCAGCTATTCAAATTGCAACTCTTAGTTCTAAACCCAGTATTTCCGCCTCTGATATAGTTGTATTAGTTTAATCTAAATACAGCTTGTAGGGTGCGTTAGGCGGCCAAAATTGCTGCTTTGACTGGAAGGTGACAATCCGTCGTAACGCACCACCTATCATCGACTGTGATTGTGTGATGGACTATGATTGAAGTAACGCACTACCTATCATCGACTGTGATTGTGTGATGGACTATGATTGAAGTAACGCACTACCTATTATCAACTAAGTAGCTGGTTACAATTAAAGATAAAATACAAAGAATCAGAAGCCTGTCCCACTATCTAAGTGGGTAGAATTAAATATAAGATGAACGTAGGTTGGTTTGAAGCATGAAACCCAACGCCTGCTCATGTTAAGCTTTTCACGACTACTTATAGTTAATCATGTATTTCTGGCAATTTCGTGTTTATCAGCGTCCTTTGCTGCATCCCCTACAAAACCATCACGGACTATGGAAAATTAGGGAAGGAATTATTATTCGCTTAGAAGCGGAAGATGGACGTATTGGATGGGGAGAAATTGCTCCTTTACCTGAATTTGGTTCGGAAACATTATCGGCAGCAATATCATTTTGTCAAAGTCTCGAAAATCCCCTATCAATAAATTCAATTTTTTCTATTCCTGAACAATTTCCCGCTTGTCAATTTGCCTTTGAATCAGCTTTAGAAGATTTAAGTATAGAGAATCAATCAAGAGAATTAGAACCGAAAAATTATAGTTATTTATTACCCACTGGTGCGGCAGTATTTCCCTGTCTGGATGATATTTTAGCCGCTAATCAAACTAATACTTATAAATGGAAAATTGCGGTCAATTCTCTCAAGCAAGAGTTAACCTTATTTGAAAAATTAATTGACCGATTACCCAGGAAAATTAAATTGCGTTTAGATGCCAATGGAGGATTAAGTATTGCTGAGAGTAAAATCTGGTTAAAAATTGCCGATGAATGTCAAATAATTGAATTTATCGAACAACCTTTACCCCCGTCTCAATGGTTAGAAATGTTGCAATTAAGTCAAGATTTTACCACAGGAATTGCCTTAGATGAATCCGTAGCCAATCTTCGACAAATAGAGGAATGTTATCAACGGGGATGGCGAGGAATTTTTGTGATTAAACCTGCTATTACTGGTTCAATACAAGGGTTAAGAAATCTAAGGGAAAAATATCCCTTAGATTTAGTATTTTCCTCGGTTTTAGAAACTAATATCGGCAGAAAATCCGCTTTACGTCTAGCACAAGAATACCCCAAAAAGGAGCGAGCTTTAGGTTTTGGTGTGCAACAATGGTTTAATAATAGTGACCCCGATTGGTTAAAAAAACTGTGGACGACATCAGCAAACAATTAGCATATCTCAGTCAAAAAGATTGGTTATATGGATACAATAGCCAGAAATTTTATCAATTATATCAGTCCTATGCTCGGCAATTTATTGCCGCAGATAATCCTCGATTAACTATACTGCTTGCTGAAGGCAATCCCCTTAAATTCTTAGCGATATTCTTGGCTGCCGTCAGGTCAAAAAGTTGCCTATTTTTAGCTAATCCCGACTGGAAAACTAACGAATGGCAACAGGTTTTCTCTCTGGTGCAACCCGATGATATTTTTGGCGAAAATATCAAGGTTTTTAACTATAATTCTCCTCCTGTCAATCCTTTGACTAATTCTCTGATGATACCCACGGGGGGAACCTCGGGAAAAATTCGCTTTGCTATCCATAACTGGTTAACTTTAACTGCTTCTGTCAAAGGTTTTTCTGAATATTTTCAAGTCGAGCAGGTTAACTCTTTTTGCCTACTGCCTTTATATCATGTTAGTGGTTTAATGCAGTTTCTGAGAAGTTTTTTAACGGGGGGAGATTTTGCTGTTATTCCTTACCATAAAATCAAACAAAAGCGCATAAATAATCTCAATCTTCAAGATTATTTTATCTCTTTAGTACCCACTCAATTACAATTCTTTCTAGAAAATGATCCTCGATGGTTAGCCAATTTTAAAACAGTTTTACTAGGAGGTTCCCCTGCATGGCCATCTTTACTAGAAAAAGCTAGAGAATATAATATTTGCCTATCTCCCACCTATGGAATGACGGAAACTGCCTCACAAATTGTCACTCTTAAACCAGAAGATTTTCGACGAGGAAATAATAGTAGTGGACAGCTATTACCCCATGCTCAGATAAAAATTAATCCCGATAACCAGAAAATTATTATTGAAGCTAAATCTTTATTTTTAGGTTATTATCCCCATCTTAATCAAGCAAGCTACTTCGAGACCGATGACTTAGGTTATTTGGATAAAAGTGGTTATTTATATATCATTGGTCGCGATAGTCAAAAAATAATTACTGGAGGAGAAAATGTTTATCCTCTTGAGGTAGAAACTGCCATTAGACAAACTAATTTAGTTAAAGATGTGGTGGTTTTAGGGTTGCCAGATTCTCGATGGGGACAGGTAATTGTCGCTTTTTATGTACCCGTTAATTCTCAGATATGCCAGACAATTATTCAATCCCAGATTAAAGATAAATTAGTCAATTATAAACTGCCGAAACATTGGATAAAATTACCAGAGATACCAAAAAGTCCCCAGGGGAAGATTAATCGAACCAATTTAATTAAATTAGCTGAAACTTTTTTGACACCGAGTCAAACCCCAGACGATAATTATAGCTGATCTAAACAGATACTCTAAGGAGAATCTTCAGGATAGTCGATAAATACCCGCTCTCCAACCTTAACCCCATTAAGAACCTGAGTTTTATCGCCGATGACTGGGCCAAGAGTCACCGGACGGAATTTAGGTTTATTCTCCTGGTTAGGAACTAATACCCCAGTCTTGCCATTTTGAGTTAAAACAGCGACATTTGGTACGACTAAAGCCTGAGGAATTGAGGACCCTAAAAGAGTCAGTCTCACATTCATTCCCGACAGGAGTTTTTCCTGTCCCGTTTCAATTGCTATCTGTACCTGAAAAGAGGTGACATTGTTAGTCCTGACTGCTTCTGGGGCAATCAAGCGGACTCTCCCTTGAAAGACTTTTTGCGGATAGGCATCAGTACGAATTTGCACCATTTGTCCGACTTTTATTTTACTAATATCTACTTCTGAAAGTTCGGCGAGAATCTCCAATCCCGTGGCTAAAGCAACAATTGAAGTAGAAGTAGCAGAAGCACTACTAGAAGCGGAAGTAGTTGGGGTGACAAAAGCACCGATGCTGGCATAGCGTTGAGTAATCAAGCCGGAAAAGGGAGCCACAACCACGCTATCTTGCATTTGGGATTGAACCCGCAAAACTTGAGCTTTGGCTACGGCGACTTCTGCCCTTGCTTGGGCAATTTCTTGGGGGCGGCTGCCATTTTCCAATTCTGTTAGTGCGGATTTAGCTTCAGCAACTTCGGCACGCGCCTGGGCAATTTCTTGGGGGCGGCTGCCATTTTTCAGTTTAGCTAATTGGTTGATCGCTTCTTGGCTGTTAGCGGCAGCACTCTCAGCATCGGCAGTGGCTTCATCTAGTTGATCTTGCGCGATCGCTCCATCGGCTAAAAGCTGTCGGTTCCTCTCCAGTCTAGCGACGGCGAGTCTTTCTTTGGCTTGGACTGCTTCTAGTTGAGCTTGAGCTTGGGCAATGTCTTCAAGGCGACTGCCCGCCAGTAATTGAGCGAGACGGGCTTCGGTTTGGCTCAAACGGGCAAGACCCTGGGCGATGTCCTCAGGGCGGCTCCCCGCCAGCAATTCAGCGAGACGGGCTTCTTGGCGACTGAGATTAGCCTGCGCTTCTATTAGTTGGGTGCGAATTTCTGTATCTTCCATGCGGGCGATAACTTGCCCTTCCTTGACCCGATCTCCTTTTTCCACGAGAAGTTCTGTCAAACGCCCGGAAGTTTTGGGACTGATATTGACGCTTTCAATCGGTCTAACTGTGCCGCTGGCTTGAATTTCTAAGGTAAGGTTCTCTTGTTTGACGGCAACCGTGAGGTGATTGATGTCTGTGGGAGCAGCGGGACGGCGCGATGTTAGGTAAACTGTAGCAGTGCTGCCGATGATGCCGACGGTGAGGATTCCCATCGTCCAGGTGCGGGGGAGCTTGAGGGTAATTTTGGGGATCACTGGAACTTGCATAGTTAGGTTTTATATACTCCGCAAGGCGACAATTGGGTCTAGTCGGGCTGCCTGTCGGGCAGGAGCGACTCCGAAAAATAGTCCGATGCTTCCCGACACACCTAAAGTTAAAGCAATCACTAGAGGAGAAATGCTGGCTTTGAGGGGAGTAAAACTAGCAACGAGGATATTGCCGCCGACTCCCACAAAAGCCCCGATTGACCCCCCAAGTACCGAAAGGATAACTGCTTCAATAAGAAACTGCATGAGAATCTGGCGGCCAGATGCTCCTACTGCTTTTCGTAGTCCAATTTCTGAAGTGCGCTCACTTACAGAAATCAGCATAATATTCATGATACCAATGCCGCCGACGAAAAGAGAGATACTGGCGATCGCTACTAAGAATAAAGTCAGGGCGCTGGCAATCCGGTCGGCAGTTGCTGACAAATCTTTTTGAGTTTGTATGCTAAAGTCATAAGCCTGATGGCGCTGTCGCAGTAGATTTCTTACTTGAAATAGGGCGGCTTCTACTCTGGTTTTATCTCGTGCTGAAAAGGAAATAAAGGATAGTTCTATACCAGCAGAAGAGGTTGTTCCAGTCAGGCGATTGGCCATTGTGGTAACTGGTATCATGGCAACATCATCCAAATTGGTTCCTAATACTGAACCTTTCGGTTTCATCACTCCAATAACCCGAAAATCAATATTTCTAATCCGCACGTATTGATTTAGAGGATTTTCTTGGTTAAATAATTTTGTTGCCAATTCTGGTCCTAAAGTCACGACTAAATTATTGCTTTCAATATCTGATTCATTCAAAAATCGCCCCTTAGCTACATCAAAATTTCGCACCGAGAGATATTCCGGTGTGGTGCCAATAGCAGTAGTCTCAAAGGTTTTACTGCCGTAATTTGCAACTTCGGTCGATTGAATTTCAGGAGCAACTCCCGACACGGCCGGCACTTGAGTGGCAATCGCTCTAGCGTCTTCTAATACTAAACTTCTCGGTTTTTGATAAGTAGTCCCCCAACCATCGCTGACATCAGGGACGACAAATAAAACATTAGTTCCCAAGGATTGAAACTGCTGGGTCACTAAATTTTGTGTTCCCTGACCAATTCCGAATAAGGTGATGACGGAAGCATTGCCCACAATAATCCCTAGCATAGTCAGGCTACTACGCAGTTTATTTTTGAGGAGATTTTGACTGGCAATTTGCCAATAATCAAAAATTTTCATTGGTTCCCTCCTGATTGAGTTTGACGGCGGAATTTTAGATTAATTAGGGCTTGAATTAAACGCCATACCATCAAGCCAAAAATAGCAAGCAGAAAAGTTGAAGTAGCAAAAGCTTTTAATTCTTCTAAACCCAAAATAGGAGGCCAATGCCAAAGCTTAGAAGCAATTGAAACTACTGCTTGGGGATACTTGACTGATTCTTGCCAGAAGAGAGGAAAAATGAACCAAAGAAAATATCCCCAAATAGCAAAACTCAGGAAAGTATATAAGGTTAAAATTATCAAAATTGTGGGAGGCCAAGGTAAAGGTTTTACTGGACGTTTCCTGAATTTATTCAAGAAATAATGAGAAATGCGTAAAGGTTGCGCCGCTAAATTTGTCACCCCCAAAGCATCAGCAAGGAACCAATAGCCATCAAACTTAAAGACTGGATTGAGGGTAAATAGACAACTGCCCACAATCATCAAGAGAGCGAGTTTGAAGGCGAGCAAATCAGTAAATTTATAGATTATAACATAAACAGCAGCAACTACCAACTGGAAAAATACGCCGCCAATATCGACAATTACCCTTTGCCAACGCTTGAGTCGCCAAGCGGAACTAACATCACTATAAAAAGCTGGCCAAATCAGATAGAAAGTAAACCCAATATCACTGGGTTCACTACCATAACGGCTACAGGCACTCGCATGACCTAATTCATGAATTATCAAGGAAAATAGAAATAGTAAATAGCCCCAGAACAAGCCATCTGGTGTAACTTCTAGATTAAAATCATTATGGGGAGCAATAGCAACGGCCAGTGCCATGAAACCTAGCAAAAAATAGACAATAATTTTAGAAAAGGCAAAAGAAAGAGAAGCTGCAATGGGACGAACCCAACTTTTCGGCAGCAGGGGAAACTGGAAGAAAAATTCTGACTGCTTTGACTTAGGATTGCGCTCAATTTCATTAATTTTTCCTAATACTTTATGATAAGCCGCTTCAACTTGAGCCGGTGATACCTGCTGTCCTTTTTTATTCAGATCTTCAGCCACTGACTCGAAGGAAACCCCTAAGCTGCGCTGTTCTAACAAGTAATAGGAAGTAGATGACAGTCTAATATAGGTGGGATTTGTTCCCACTGCTAATAGATAAACTGGACGACCTTCAGATGTATCAACTATCAGTCGTTCTTGAATTCCCTGGATGTCTGGCAATTTGTCCATAGTTGGTGCAATTTTTCTCTGATTTTCCGATAAAATAGTCTCTCTGCTCAGTTGATGCCAAGCATTAGCGGCTTTCATCACGAAGGTGCTAGTTATGGTGCGGCTACCATAGGAAAGAATTTGATAAACTTGACCGGAAGCACGCCCCAATTCCATGCGAATAAATTGACAATTTTCCCAAGCTTTATCTGGTTGCTGACAACTTTGCAGAAATGACAAAGCTGGGGTAGCTAAATTGTTATTCTCCTCACCTCCCTCCAGCTTGGCGACAGCCACCAATCCTAACAGAGATAGGGCTGTACTAAGAGAATCACTGGCTTTATCTAGATATTTTCAGGCAAGTTCTCAAACATAATTAGCGTGTCCTTTATAATAAATTTTATGATTTAATTTTTTTCGTAATTCTTCTAATTGTTCCTGGCTGTAATCTCGATGTATTCGAGCTACAGCAATAAAGAAAGAAGGCTCTTCTAGAGTAGTTATGATATTTTAGGAGAAAATAATCCACGCAAGCCTTGCCAAAAGGCTAACCAGAATTCAAAAAAGCAATTTTAATAAAAAAAGCTTTTTGCTTTGTTGGATTCCAGGCTATTTAAGGGGTTAGGCTCATTTAAACTACTAATTTGCTATAACCAGTCTAGGAGAGCCAGAAAGAATAGCCTATTAAGCGCAATGACTTTATCTGTAATAAGTGCCTTTTTTGTGCTTTTCAAAGCTGACTTAACAAGCTATTCTTCAAAAATCAGCTTTTAACCACGGATGCGAATAAAACATCGCACGATACAAATACCAGCAACTGCCGCCGCTAACTCAAGACGTTTTTCCAGTTCTTCAACATCAATTTCATCAAGATTCAAGTTCTCGATTTCAGGTTGAATATTTTTGGTTTTGTCATCCATGATGGTATTCTCCTTTTAGTTGGATTAAGTTGACTTGAACAATTGGGTTGAGAAAGATAACTCTCCCCAGGCACAGCTTGACAGATAAAGACCGTTTATACAGGACACAAAAGCTCCTGTCTTTCTTCTACTTCCGTACCAGCCACATGATTTAAATATGCTTCAGCTACACTGGCTCGAAAGCGATGGGCAAAACCATCACAATAATTGGTATAGAATTTGCCCTTATTACTCATGGCGACAGCAGCACACCCACCTCCGCAAGAAAAAGAATAGCGACACTTGCGACAAACTGGGTTAGAAACAACCGTGCGATTTCGCCAGGTTTGATTTAATTCTTCATTTAAGATAACTTGACTGTCTTCTGTTATGTGACCAATGCGAATTTTCGGATCTCCCGTTTTGTCCCAACAAGCATAAATATCGCCAAAAGGATCGAAAACGTACATTTTGTTATGGGCACCACAGAAACTGGCTTTGAAGGAATTTATCGGCTCTCTATTCTCTGCAAAAATCTCTCTGACCCTCGCCATCAATCCATCATCTGGTCGCTCAATTACCCGCATATTGGGATGTTCTTGGCGCAGGGAGTTTAGTTGCAAATCTAATTCCCAAGAATTTAATGTAGTTTTGACCTCAGTTTTGCTATTAGACGCAGTAACTACGGCAGTATAAGCCTGAAATCCTTTGTATTTATTCCAGCCTCTAGCAACAATTTCATCAGCCAAATCGGGCAGTTTATTAACATTGTTCCTGTCAATATTCATTCGCACCGCCACCCGGACTCCCAAATCTAATGCCCGGGTAATATTCTGGGCAATTTTCTCGTAAGAACCTTTACCGTCGGCATAAATTCGCCGCTTATCATGTTCTTGGGGAATACCATCTAAAGTGATTTGTAGCCAAGAAATTTTGTCTGGAGCCAGTAAATCTTGATAAGCTTCTAACTCTGTTCCATTGGTAATCGCCGAGAAATTTGCCTTGCCTGAAGCGAAGGCGCGCTCAAGGATATATTCAATCGTTGAGCGGTTTTCTGCCAATAAAGGCTCGCCACCATAAAGAGTAATATCACGAGGTAAGTCAGCATCTTCTGCTACGCCGTGAGCCGCTTCAATGGCAGGCATAGCGGCAAAAATCCTATCCACTACCTCTGGGGACATTCTTGTTAATAAATGCTTGTAGGCTGGATCTGTCCTCATGTGATCTTGAAAACAATAAGGACAGCGCAGATTACAACTATAGGTAGGCATGAAAACATAAGTCGGCATCAAACGCTTCTGGAAATGATGCAGCTTGGTTGCTAACTTCACGAAGAATGCCTCCTCTTCCTCTGGTGTCATTTTCGTCAAGTATCCCCGCTTTTTCAGCAACTCAATTGTTGCTTCAGCGGGGGGTGTGATTTCCCCATTAATAGCCGGTTCAGGAGTCCAATCTCCGTATAGAGGTTTAGGTGGTGCTTTCACTTCCAGGGAACGCAAATAGGTGGCAACCCGTCGAGAAACTTTGTTATAAGCTCCCGTGTAACCATGGACTAGCAGCATTTCGTCGGTACTGCTAGGTAAGTCAACATAGATCGTGTAACTGCTTGTTCTTAGCATGGTAAGTCAAGGTATGGTATGTTGATAGGTTATTAATGTAAGCGAGGAGGCAACGGAAAAATGGGGGCTTCAACCACGTTATTGGGCTGAGTTAGCCTCAGATCATTTTTCAAAGGTAAAGTAATGACAACCTAGTTGATTATTCCAAAGCGCAATCTCTTTCTGAGAGCGGAATTTTCAGATGTTAGTCGCGACTGTTAAAAATTAGTATCAGTTGCCTAGTTTTTCTGTTTCTGAGAAGGGTAAGAGGCGATTGGCTTTGCACCCCTCTTTAACCTTGACCATCAATTTAGCATATTTTCTCGGCATTAACTGAAACGTAATATAATTAACTGAAACTTAATATAATTAACTAAAACTTAATATAATTATCTAAAACTTAATAAATATTAATAACACACCTAATGATTAGAACTTTGGCTTTTCTCGAATTTGTGTGATAATCAGTGCTTATCATTCGTAGGAGTCTTGCTAGGCAAGGTTTTGAAGACTATATTTCTGGAAAATTATCCCTATTCTTCTCCCCTCGACACAGAAACGGGAAAAACCAGAGATAGTTATTTCAAAAATGAATGGTAAAAGTTGATAGCTATCTTGCTAAAGATTGACCGCTCAGGCAATAATGGGAAGGTTTATCATGCCCATTAAAGAATGCTCAACGCTTTTATTTGGCTACCGATTATAGGGGCGATACTGATTGCCTACACGCCTCTAGAGGCGAAAAAAGTGCGAGGATTAGCTCTAACTCTTGCTGTCGTTCTCTTACTGCTTAATATTCTCCTTGGCTGGCAATTTGACCCTAGTAACCCGCAAATGCAGTTCACGGTTAACCTGCCTTGGATTAATTTCCTCGGTTTCAACTATGCCCTCGGTGTCGATGGATTGTCATTCTCATTACTTTTTCTTAACAGCCTCTTGACAATAATTGCTCTTTATGCTAGTGGCACAGAGGTTAACCGGCCGAGATTTTACTATTCTCTGCTCTTGTTACTCAATGCCGGAGTAGCGGGGGCCTTTCTAGCGCAGGATTTACTGCTATTTTTCCTATTTTACGAATTAGAAATCGTCCCGCTTTACTTTCTCATTGCCATTTGGGGGGGGCAAAGACGCGGTTACGCGGGCATGAAATTTTTATTATACACGGCAATTTCTGGCTTTTTAGTGCTAATCTCTTTCCTTGGCTTAGTTTGGCTAACCGGTGCTAATAATTTCGCCTATAACCCCCTTTTATCGAATAATTTAGACGTTAAAACTCAATTACTGCTCCTTATTCCCCTTCTGATTGGATTAGCCATCAAAATCCCGATTTTTCCCTTTCATACTTGGCTACCGGATGCCCACGTGGAAGCATCTACCCCCGTTTCTGTGCTTTTAGCGGGAATATTACTCAAATTAGGAACCTATGGACTGCTGCGCTTTGGAGTCGGTTTATTTCTCGATGCTTGGGTGACTATCGCCCCTTGGTTAGCAACAATAGCAGCTATCAGCGCCCTCTACGGGGCCAGTTGCGCTATTGCCCAAAAGGATATGAAAAAAGTAGTCGCCTATTCTTCCATTTCCCACATGGCCTATATTTTACTAGCGGCGGCGGCCACCACCAGATTAAGCATCACCGCGGCGATTTTGCAGATGATTAGTCACGGTTTAATTTCCGCTTTGTTATTTTTGTTGGTGGGAGTAGTGTATAAAAAAACCGGCAGCCGGGATGTGGATTATCTACGCGGTTTATTAAATCCCGAAAGAGGTTTACCAATCACGGGAATGTTAATGATTTTAGCGGCTATGGCCAGCGCCGGCATCCCCGGAATGGTGGGATTTATCGCCGAGTTTTTAGTTTTTCGTGGCAGTTTCCCGATTTTCCCGATACAAACGCTCCTCTGTTTGGTCGCTAGTGGTTTAACCGCAGTATATTTTCTCCTGATGATTAATCGGGTTTTCTTTGGTCGTTTAACCCCCGAATTATCGCGCATTCCTCGCAGTACTTGGCCCGAAAGATTTCCCGAAATTGCTTTGGCTTTATTTATTATTGTTTTGGGATTACAACCGAGTTGGATGATTCACTGGAGTGAAAACCAAGCATCAATGTTATTAACCGGGACGGCAATCAGTCAAAAGCAATCATAGAAACCTTTTTCGGAGTTTTTAAAACCTAGACCAAAACTAACTTTTGGATAGGAGGAACAGTTGGCATTTATCCCTCGATTCAGCAACAGCTAAAACTGAATTAACCATTGACTAACGCCTCCCCTTGAATATTTTCTTGATCGATCGGCTTTTCAGTCCCCAAAATCCTTACAATAGGAGATGAAGATAGCCTGAAAAGTTGGAGAATATGAATTATCTCATTGCCGTGTTAGCTGATCGCATTCAAGCAGAAGAAGCTGCCGTTGCCCTCGAAAAAGCGGGAATTCCCCAATCTCAAGTGACTATTCTCGGTCGCGGCTATAAAAGTGCCGATGAGTTCGGTTTGATCGATCCCTTCCAACAAGCCAAAAAACGGGCTACTCTCATGGCTTTTTGGCTAATTCCCTTCGGTTTTGCCGGGGGCTACCTTTTTAACCTGATTACGGGATTGCATACCTTTGATTGGGCGGGAGAACCGGGCAATCATATCGTGGGCGGCATTGCTGGGGCGATTGGGGGGGCGATGGGCAGTATTTTCGTCGGTGGTGGCGTGGGTTTATCCTCTGGCAGTGGTGATGCACTTCCCTATCGTAATCGTCTCGGTGCGGGAAAATATATTATTGTCGTGCAGGGTTCTGAAAACCTGAAAAATCGAGCGACTCTTATCCTGCGTCAATTTAACCCCGAAAATCTGCAAGGATACGCCCTAGAACAGTGAACGGTTATTAGGAATAAGTTATCATTCATCTGATTTTTTCCTAAGAATTTTTGATTAATTACCACAAAACAATGTTACCAAGAGAAGAATTACTAAAGGGTGTCGAGAACCGCGAGGAGATAGCGAAAGTTATTGATAAAGCCGAACAAGCGATTAAGACTTGGGAAGTGACGGTGACAGACTTTCTTTCTCCCGCAGTTTTGGCGGAAGTAGAACGAGTTTTTCAGCGTTTAACTGATGTGTCAATGCAAAAATGGGGCGGTTATCCCCAAGCAGAAAGACAGCGCCTCGGTATTGCTAGAGTTGATCTACCTTTGACAGTAACAGATATTCCCCTATCTGCCCTTGATATTGCCGGTAATTTTCTTTTTGATACCGCTAACCACCGGGATTTTTTAGGGGCGATGTTGGGGACGGGGATCGTCCGGGAAAAAGTCGGCGATATAATCGTTTTAGGTGAGCGAGGAGCGCAGGCGATTGTAGTGCCTGAATTGGCAGATTTTTTATCTGCTAATTTGCGACAAGTGCGTTCGGTTCCCGTGAAAACTAGCCTGATTCCTTTGACGGAATTAAAAGTTAGACCACCGCAAAAAAAAGAAATTAATACGGTGGAAGCTTCCTTACGTTTAGATGCGATCGCATCGGCGGGTTTTGGCATTTCTCGCAGTAAAATGGCCGAAGCAATTAGCGCCGGGGATGTGCGAGTTAACTGGAAAGATATCAGCCAATCTAGTTATAATGTTAAGACCGGTGATTTGATTTCTTTTCGGGGAAAAGGTCGTCTAGAAGTGGGTGAGGTTACTGTGACCAAAAAAGAGCGCTATCGTGTTCATTTAACTAGATTTATTTAGTTTTTTTCTGTGTCTATAATTTGTTATTGGACAGATTGATTGCCATGGCTGAGAATTTCGCCGTAATCGTGCAACTGTGTCAAGTTAGTCCCATCGGTAAACTATTACCGGGGGCGCTCTATGTTCATCGAGAAGCATTACAGCAACTGGATCCTATCCTCCAGAATTACGAACAACAAGCAAGAATTAATCAGCATTTATCTGAGGCAACAATAATTAAATTTAGCACCGATAAACAGAAAATATCCTATCTTTTTTATCCCGATTTTGATCGAGAACCTCACCCAGTTTTAACTAAAAGTTTAGTGGTAGATATGGGGACATTAATCTTAAGTGAATGGAATTATCAAAATGCTGATAATCCCCCTATTTTACACCGAAAAGAAACTTTTGTTACTAGGGACTATCCTCTTTATGAAGAATTCGAGCATCTCACAAAAATCGAGAGTGCTTTAGGACTTTTAAATAGTTCTTATCCCATCGGTACTAAACAGGAATGGCAACGGCTTTTAAGAAAGCATCACCTTGATTTTGCAGGAGATTATTTAGTTTGTAATCTAGAGGGACAAAGGGAAAAATCGATAATAATTGATCGCCATAAAGCCGCTCTTGTTCGCAAAACCCTTTCTCGTCCGGCAAGATTAGCATTAGCGGCGGGATTATTTCTTCCTGAAACCACTTTTTTTGATTACGGTTGTGGTTATGGAGGTGATATAGAACGCATAGCTGAACAGGGTTATCAAAGTGAAGGTTGGGATCCTTATTATCGTCCCGATAGTCCTTTAATTGAATCTGATATTGTTAATTTGGGCTATGTAATTAATGTTATTGAATCCGCCGAAGAACGGCAGGAAGCTTTATTAAAAGCTTGGCAATTAACCCGTCAAGTTTTAATTGTTTCGGCCCAGATTCTAATTGATGATAGCGAACGGGGTTTAATGGCTTATGAAGATGGAATTATAACCCGTCGTAATACTTTTCAAAAATACTATCAACAGGAAGAACTAAAACAGTATATTGATAGCAGTTTAGGGGTTGATTCTATTCCAATAACTTTGGGAATTTATCTAGTTTTTCGAGAGGAAGAAAAAGCCGAAACTTTTCGTTTATCCAGATGTCGTTCCCGCACTACCACTCCTAAAATTAAAACCCATCTCAAACGCTTTGAAGATTACGAAGATTTATTAACTCCCCTGATGGAATTTTATACCCAGCAGGGACGTTTACCCGTTGCGGGAGAATTATTACAAGAGGAAGAAATTAAGGCAGAATTTGGCACTTTTAGACGCGCTTTTCAAGTGATTCTACAAGTAACAGAAGGGGAAGAATGGGAGATAATTGCCGATAAAAGACGCGCCGATCTTTTACTTTATTTAGCTTTAAGTCAATTTAGCCACTGTCCGAAAGTACGGGAATTATCCCCCGCTACCCGTGCCGATTTTAAAGGTTTATTTGGCAGTTATCGCAATGCTTGCGCTTTAGCAGAAGAAGTGTTAATAAGTGCGGGAAATTTAGCAGCGATCGCTTGTACTTGTGAAAATAGTTCTTTAGGCAAACTTTCCCGTTATTCCCTAACTATTCATATTAGCATTCTGGAAAAATTACCGATGTTATTACGCTTATATGAAGGTTGTGCTAGTCAAACTATCGGACGGTTAGAAAATGCTAATGTTATTCGTTTATCCTTTCGTCAACCCAAAATTTCCTATCTCTATTACCCCAATTTTGATACAGAACTTCATCCGATTTTAGCTACTAGCATGGATGTATATTTAGGTTCGGCTGATTTTAGTTTTCGCGATTATCGGGATAGTCCTAATCCGCCAATTCTACACGAAAAAGAGCTTTTAGTAACGGCGGATTATCCCAACTATGATAAATTGCTTCGCTTAACTCAATTAGAAAAGGATTGGGGATTGTTAGAAGATCGAAAAGCGATCGAACGTTTACAGGGTTGGCAAAAATGTTTAGAGGAGCATTGTGCTACAATCAAAGGCTATCAGATTCTGTGGCGAAAAGATGCCGATCCCTATAAAGTTAGGGTTTTACGCGCTAAAATTAACGCCAGAAGAAATCAAAATAAGTCTTCCTGAGTAATTAAGTAAGATAGATGAGGTAATTAGTTTTATGATGACTACGATTCGGTTACAAGGATTAGAAGGTTTCGAGTTAAAAGCTAGTGATCCCGAACAAAGAATGTTAATTTCTGGGGTTAATTGGCAACAGTATGAAACCCTCTTAAAACATTTAGAAGATAGTTCCAGTTATCGCATTACTTACCTAGATGGAATGGTAGAAATTATGGCTCCTAGTCGTCGTCACGAAGTTAGCAAAAAAAACATCGGTAGATTGGTAGAAGTTTATTTAGAATATGCTGAAATTGATTTCTGGGGATTAGGTTCCACCACGTTGCGAAAACAGGAAAAGGAAGCGGGAAAAGAACCAGATGAATGTTTTTGTTTATTTACAGAAAAAGAGTTTCCTGATTTGGCGATCGAAATAATCTTAACCAGTGGCAGCCTGAAAGTTTTAGAAGTTTATCAAAGATTGGGAACTCAAGAGGTTTGGTTTTGGCAAGATAATCAGTTAAAAATTTATTCTTTGCAAGAGAATGGCGAATATATTTTAATCCCTAAAAGTGCTTTATTACCGGATTTAAATTTAGAATTATTAGCCGAATACGTCAACCATCCTAATCCCCGTCTTGCTGTCAAAGAATTTCGCTTGCGTTTAACAGAAAATTCCCAGTTATCATAACTATTATCTTTCCATGAGTTCTCAAGTAAAATTTAACCTATCTATCCTAGGGATATTTGTATTTTCCCTAGGAATAAGATTCTGGAATCTCAGTCAGTTTAATACTCTTGTTTTCGATGAAGTTTACTATGCTAAATACGGCAATGAATATCTAATCGGTAAAGAATTTTTCCAGTCTCACCCACCGTTAAGTCAATATTTAATTGCTATTAGTATCTGGATTGGTTCCCATTTTCCTGCCGCTGCTGAAACCATTAATAATTTAACGGGTTCCCTGCGCTCAACTTTTAGTTATCGCTGGTTAAATGCTTTCACTGGTTCTTTTATTCCCCTAATTATTGGGGGAATTGCTTATCAATTAACCCAGAGAAAAACTGTATTTTTAATCACAACTTTCCTCGCTAGTTTAGACGGATTATTTCTGGTGGAATCCCGTTATGCTCTCAATAATATTTACTTAATTTTATTCGGTTTGTCTGGACAATTATTTTTTTTATTAGCACTCCAGAAAAATTACCAACTCAATTGGCTATTATTATCGGGAGTTTCTTTCGGTTTAGCGGCAAATATTAAATGGAATGGCTTAGGATTTTTACTGGGAATATTTATTTTTATCGGTGTTGCTTGGTTAATAAAATTATTTAATCAAGAGCAGTCAAAAGATCATCTTTGGACAAAGGTAACTAACCTGAGATTAGAGGAGATTTTTATCGCATTAATTGTCTTTCCCCTAATTACCTATAGTCTGCTGTGGATACCGCATCTTCTCGTCAACCATCAATATAATTTTTGGCAAGTACATCAAGAAATTTGGTCATTTCATCAGAGAATCAAGGGTAATCAAGCTGATGTCCATCCCTATTGTTCTCCCTGGTATAGTTGGTTAGTAATGGGGCGACCTGTGGCTTATTATTTTAAGAGAGTAGGTGATAAAATTTATGATGTTCACGCGATGGGAAATCCGTTTTTGTGGTGGTTTTCTACGATAGCAATTTTAGTGGTTTTTAGTCGATTATTTAACCGAAAAGAGCGAGTAATTTCTGCCTATCTTATCTGTAACTATATTGCTAATCTGCTGCCCTGGTTAAAAATTAGTCGCTGTACCTTTCTCTATCATTATATGGCTGCCTATAGCTTCACTTGGATTGCTCTAGCTTGGCTCTTAGCCGATGGTTTAAAAAGTTCCAGTCCTATTTATAAAAATGGCTCGCGCTCGCTGATAATTTTGATAATTTTTGCTTTTATCCATTGGCTACCAATATATTTAGGCATTCCCCTGTCAGTGCGGGATTATTATCTAAGAATGATTTTTCCCAATTGGATTTAGGATGAAATTAGCACCAAAAACTGATACAATGAAATCATGATAAAAAGCGATCGCAGGAGTTATGGGTAAACAAAGAATCTTATCTGGTGTGCAACCAACCGGCAATTTACATTTAGGCAATTATCTCGGTGCGATCCGCAATTGGGTGGAGGGACAAAAAGACTACGATAATTTCTTTTGTGTGGTCGATTTACACGCGATCACCGTTCCCCATAATCCCGCCACTCTTGCGGAGGATACTTTAGCAATTGCCGCTCTATATTTAGCCTGCGGAATTGATTTAGAATATGCGACGATCTTTGTCCAATCCCACGTTAAAGCTCATACAGAATTAACTTGGTTATTGAATTGTATCACCCCTTTAAATTGGTTAACTGATATGATTCAATTTAAAGAAAAAGCGATTAAACAGGGGGAAAATGTTGGCACAGGTTTACTCGATTATCCCGTACTGATGGCTGCTGATATCCTACTCTACGATGCCGATAAAGTACCCGTGGGAGAAGATCAAAAACAACATTTAGAATTAACCCGCGATATAGCTGTTAGAATTAATCATCTTTTTGGGCAACCGAAACAACCAATTTTAAAACTTCCCGATCCGATGATCCGCAAGGAAGGAGCGCGGGTGATGAGTTTAACCGATGGCCGGAATAAAATGTCTAAATCCGATCCTTCCGAGATGAGTCGGATTAATATTCTCGATAGTCCCGATGTCATTGCCAAGAAAATTAAACGCTGTAAAACCGATCTAGTTAAGGGTTTAACTTTCGATGATCCAGAACGTCCTGAATGCCATAATTTATTAACTCTCTATAGCATTTTATCGGGAAAAAGTCAAGAGGTGGTCGCGGGAGAATGTGCCGATTTAGGTTGGGGACAATTTAAACCGATGTTAACAGAAGTCACCATAGAATCTCTGCAACCTATTCAGGAAAAATACGCCCAAATTAGAGAGGATAAAGATTATTTAGCCACAGTTTTGCGGCAAGGTCGTCTCAAAGCAGAAGCGGTAGCGAATCAAACTCTCGATCGAGTCAAAAATGCCATGGGTTATTTACCACCATTTTAGGGATAATTTTCGGGTGCATCTCATAATTATTAATCTACTCAGTTGAGATTTTTTAAGGAAAACTCGCTGCTTTATCAGTCAATCTTTAACTCTTGGTGGGGTTCTACCTCCCCCATCCAGGGTAAGGGAAGGAGAATGATTACAAAAGTTATTAAATTAAGCGCAACTCCAGTGATATTTTGGTAAAATAAGGACATAATTGAAACTATCAAAACACTTACCTGTCCTTTGAGATTATGGTTGTAGAGTCCCAGCGAAAACAAAAAAAACTATCGGAAGATGAGTCTCGTCCAATTGCCAATAAGGAACAAAACTCTTATCTAGCAGAGGGAATTGTTGATCATCAATCAACTCAGATTGCCCCTTCCTCCTTACTACAGCCATTTTCTCCAGAGTTAGAAAAAGATAGAGCCAACAAATTTAATTTTCTTAAAGAAATTCTGATTAGTCATCTTGGTCAACCTTTTTACTCAGACAACGGCTTTATTCTTTATCAAGGAGATGCCACAGACTTTTTGTCTAAACTATCTCATAGTGACATAAAAATTGACCTCACTGTTACATCACCACCTTATAATATTGGCAAAGAATATGAACGAGTTCTTTCAATCAATGACTATGTTGATTGGTGTGCTAATTGGCTGCGGCAAATTTATCAGATTACTCAAGATAACGGTGCTTTGTGGCTAAATGTTGGTTATTTAGAAGTACCAGAAAAGGGATTATGTGTTCCGATTCCCTATCTTCTTTGGGATAAGTCTCCCTTTTATCTTTTACAAGAAATTGTCTGGAAATATGGGGCAGGTGTTTCTACAAAAAATCGTCTTAGTCCTCGCAATGAAAAATGGCTTTTTTATCTAAAAAATTGCCAAGAATATACTTTTAACTTAGATAATATTCGTGACCCTAACGTTAAGTATCCCAATCAAAAGAAAAATGGTAAATATCGTTGTAATCCCCTCGGTAAAAATCCTTCTGATGTGTGGGAAGTTCCTAAAGTCACTACAGGAGAAAAGCGCAGTTCTAAGGAAAGAACCGGACATCCTGCACAATTTCCTTTAGCAATTGTCGAGAGAATTATACAAGCTTCATCTAATCCCGTAGAAATAATTCTTGATCCCTTTGCTGGTTCTTGTTCCACGGGAATAGCAGCCTTGGGATTAGGAAGAATTTTTGTGGGTTTTGAAATTCGACAAGACTATTGCGAGATAGCTGCAGAGAGATTCAAAAGATTTAAAAAAGAAAGAAGCAATACTTATATTCAAGGATCATTATCCTAGATTTTTCGATACAAAGTGAGGAAAAAAAAACCTGCCCCTAATGCCGATGTTAACCAGAAAAGGGACAGATTGGCTCAATTGCATGAGATTATTTTCAAGGGCCAGACGGCATCAGGAATTACATCATACCCATGCCACCCATGCCGCCCATGCCACCCATGCCGCCCATGCCGCCCATGCCACCCATATCGGGGGCTGCGGCTTCTTTAACGGGTTTTTCGACCACGAGGGCTTCGGTTGTTAGGACCATACCGGCGATAGAAGCGGCGTTTTGAACGGCTGACCGTACCACTTTAGCCGGATCGATAATTCCGGCGGCGATTAAGTCTTCGTACTTGCCGGTGAGGACATTGTAACCGACGCTAAAAGCGGTTTCGCGCACACCCTCCACGATCACATCCCCTTCCACACCGGCGTTATTAGCTAACTGACGCAGGGGTGCTTCTAGGGCTTTAGCGACGATATCGGCGGCGACTTTTTCCTCATCGTTAGTGAGAGAAGCTTTGAAAGCCTTCACCTTAGAAGCCAGATGAATCAAGGTTGTACCACCGCCCGGGACGATACCTTCTTCCACGGCGGCTTTGGTGGCATTGAGGGCATCTTCGATGCGGAGTTTGCGATCCTTGAGTTCGGTTTCTGTGGCTGCCCCGACTTTAATCACGGCCACACCGCCGGCTAATTTAGCGATGCGTTCCTGTAATTTTTCCTTATCGAATTCGGAATCGGTTTCTTCTAACTGTTTTTTCAGTTGGGCGAGACGTTTCTGCACATCGGCCTTATTGCGGCTGTCCCCGGAGGCGACAATAATTGTATTGTCTTTTTCTAGGGTGATTTTTGCCGCTTGCCCTAGCAGATCGAGGCTAACGGTGTCAAGACTTAAGCCCACTTCTTCGGAAATCAGACGACCACCGGTGAGGATGGCGATATCTTGTAAAACCGCCTTGCGACGTTCCCCAAAACTGGGGGCTTTGATGGCGACGACATTTAAGACTCCCCGGGCCTTGTTGACCACTAGAGTGGCTAAAGCTTCGCCGTCCACATCTTCGGCGATAATTAATAGGGGACGACCTTGACGAGCAACGGCTTCGAGGACGGGGACTAATTCAGCGATCGCACTGATTTTTTTATCGGTAATCAGGATCAGGGGGTTGTCGTACTCGACGATCTGTCTTTCTTGATCGGTGATGAAATAGGGAGAGATATAACCGCGATCGATCTGCATCCCTTCCACTACTTCTAATTCGGTGGTTAAGGATTTCGATTCTTCCACGGTGATTACGCCATCGGTGGTGACTTTTTCCATGGCGGTGGCGATCATTTGTCCCACTTCTTCATCGTTGCCGGAAGAAACGGTGGCCACTTGAGCGATCGCATCTCCAGCGATCGGTTTAGCGACGGCGGCGATTTCTTCCACCAGATAGGCGATAGTTTTGTCTAGTCCGCGTCTTAAAGCGACGGGATTGGCCCCGGCGGTAACGTTTTTCAGACCTTCTTTAATTAAAGCCTGGGCGATGATGGTGGCGGTAGTGGTGCCATCTCCCGCTAAATCTTTGGTTTTTGCCGCTACTTCCTGAATTAATCTCGCCCCGGTGTTTTCGAGGGGATCCGACAATTCGATTTCTTTGGCGACGGTGATGCCGTCATTAACGATCTGGGGGGCGCCGTATTTCTTTTCTAACAAGACATTGCGTCCTTTCGGACCGAGGGTGATTTTTACCGCATCGGCCAAGGCGTTGACACCTCTTTCTAGGGCGCGACGGGATTCATCTTTAAAGGCAATGATTTTGGACATGGTATCGCTGTTGTGATAGGACTCCTTATAGTTAATTTAGCACTCTTAGGGCTTGAGTGCTAATCCAGGTGTGCGGTCATTGAGGAGATCAGGGTGTTATCTCCCCACGGCAGACTGAATTGAGTTAAAAAACCCACATTCCGCACCCTCAACTGTCACATTGAAAATTTTATCTAAATCGTCAAAACGATTGCCGGCTCTGAATTACAGGCTAATTTGTTTGCCCAGCAGATGCACAATTGGTGCTAAAAATCTGATAGCTCTGATACCAAATTATTGAGATAAACTCTCATTAAGCTGGCGATCGCTGACTAGAGTGTGACACTTCATGATTCTTAGTAATCGCTAAAAGTCTTACTATACAAGGGCTAGAGCAACTTTTGATTTCAACGACTAGGGTGCGGAATGTGGGAAAAAAATAAAAATTTATCAAGATTTATGAATAATTGCAGAAAATCAATGATAACTATTGTAGCATCGGGGAGATAATCGAATTTTAGCCCATTTTCGCCTTTTTTTAGGAGAAGACAATCATGATTAATCTTAATCCTGCTATCGAACAAAAAATTAATGAATTTATTCTGAAAGTTAAATTAGCTCACCAAAAAGAAGCCACAGATATCATTCAAGAAACGAAGAATTTAAAAGATGAACTTATTCAAAAACTAGGTGGATTAACTTTTTCAGACCCTTTACCTAGCAGAGAAGAATTAGAAAAACAAATAATAGCTCATATAGATCAGCTTGTGGAGACAATCAACCTTTTATCTACGGGTAAAAGTTCAGAAACTCCTCTTGATACTTTCAGCCAAGAAACTGATAGTTTAGTTGCAACAATTACGACTCTATTCGATGCTAATGCTAACGATGCAAACTTGCCAAAACTTAAGGAAAAGATAACTGCTTGGCAAACAAAAGTTAAAGATACTTTGGTTAAATTTTCCACCACTGTGGAATTACAACAGAAAAATGAGTCTTTGATTGCTGAACTGAAGGATAACTTAGACAAATATAGTTCAATTCCTGAAGTAGATGAACCCTTTGAAGAGTTAGTCAAGGAATTTAAAGATAATTTTGCACAACTACAAGTACAAGAAGAAAGTGTTTTATTTCAAACTTTAGACGATTTAATCAATGAAATTAAAGCTAGAGATGAGGGAATCAAACTAAATAAAAGAATTGATATTTTGCTGGAAAAAACCCAAGAACAAGTAGCGGGATTCACTCAAGAATTAGACCGGGAAGTACAGGGAGAATTAGCCAAATTAATTAAAATACTAGGGATAGCGCAGGTAGAACTCATGAACATTTCAAAACCTTGTGATATCATGCAAGTAAAGTCGGTGGTAGATGCCGGGGAAATTGCGATTAAATCTTTAACAGGTCAACCTAATATTATTTTGGCACAAAAATTACGCTATGCCGCCAGAACGGGATTAAGAAAAATCCCAAAAGGTTCTAAGGTTAGTAGTTTAGCAAACTTCAAAGATGAGCTTTTCCATTTTTTCAAAATACCTACAAAAGTTTTAATTGGATTATTGTTAGCTGTCCCTTTAAATTTGTGGATTATTAAACACCCTTCAGTGAATGAATTACTTTCCTCTTTACCTCCAATTACAATTAATAAACAAGAAACTGCTTCCAAACCTAGCCAACAACAAACTGCTTCCGGAAATACTTCATTGCCAAGCACAAGTAAAGAGGCAATAAATTTTATAATTTTGATATGGATGACAGGCACTTTAGGGGGAGGAGTTAGTCTTCTAACTCGTTTGCAAGATTTTGATAATCCCAAAAATCAAAAATATGACGATGACCTCTTGCCATTGTTAATTGGTTTAACCAAACCCATTTTAGGGGGAAGTTTCGCTTTCTTTATTCTGCTAATTCTTAACTCTAACATTTTTCCCATAGATATTCGGCGTAGCACTGAAGATAATGGGAATGACACCTATTTATATGGACTTTTGGCAATGGCTTTTGTGGCTGGATTTAGCGAACGTCTTATTCCCGATTTAATTAGTCAAGTAGAGAAAAAAGTAATTGTAGAGGCTAGTTCTACTGGACAGGGACTACCTCCAGCGATTTTGATCGCTCCGCCTAGCCAAAATTTAGCATTAAATAAAATCCAGGAATTTAGCATTAACCCCGTTGGTAAATACACCATCACAATCTCACCGCCAGACAGCGGTAAAATTGATAAAAATACCACTGATGCCAAATTTACCTACACTGCACCTGCACAAGGAAATGCTGGGGATACAATTACTATTACTGCCACTTCTGATTCCGGACAAACTGCCAAGGCTACTATCACTTTAACTGCATAAAAAAAGACCGAGAGAGCCTTCTAGTTTGACAAAAAAAGTATAACTCCCATTTACCCCGATTTCGGGTTAATCGGAATGGCCAATGCTTGAACTTGAATTTTTTTTAACTCGGAAACTAATCGAATCGCCTGCTGTTCGTAGAGGGGAGCGCCGAGAGTCGCTGGCAAATTTTCCATGAGATCGCTGGCGGTTTTCAGGGGACAATTAGAAAAACGACTGATCACGGTGGGTGCTTCCGCGGCAATATTGCGGTTAAAGGCTTTTTCCACCCGCACGCGCCAAGTTTTGGGAGTGCGACGACCCTGCTCCACCCGTCGCAGTCCGTTGATGGTGGCCAGCACCACAATGCGATCGCCGATGCGTAAATTGAGATAATCTTCGGGCATTAATTTCGGGGCTTGCCGTTCTCGTTGGTGTAGGATCGGCACGACTCGATAACCGTAGGCAATATCCCCGATCGAGCTACCATTGAGAGTATCTCCGGCTTCGATCTCGTATTCTGTCACCAGAATCGTTTTTTGCGCCCAACGGAACAGATAGATAATATTTTCTCCGAAAGCCGCTCCCGTAAAGGCTTCTGCCGCTACGGTGTTGGTTCCTAAAATGTGAGAGCGGGGCAGAATTTGACTTAATTGTTGACTAAGGTTGTCGTCGGTGGTGCGGATGACTAAGTAGCTTTGGGGGTTGAGTTTGCGGGTGGTTAGGGCCACTTCTAAATTGAGGATTTCGTCATCGGTAACGATCGCTATACTTTTAGCCCTATCTAAATTGACATTTTTTAAAGATTCTTCGATATTTCCCGTCATCAGGGGCATTTTTGGCAGGATAGTTGCATCAAAATCCCTATTTAAGCTGACCCCGACGATCGCCTGTTGCATTTCTAGTAATAAATTAGCCACTTCTCTGCCGACTCGACCTAAGCCAACAATAACGATATGATTCTGTTGGGGAACTGGGGGACGGTTAGGGATAAATTGAAATCTTGATGATAATAAAGTTTCTGTCAAAATGGCATAGAGAACCCCGATAAAAGCGGTTCCAGCTAAGGTTAAAAAGAGACTAAATAGCTGCATCCACCAGGGAACCGCATTTAAATCTTCGGGGTTAGAGCCACCGAAAACATCGCCGTAACCACCTAATAAAAGGATCGCTGTTCCTGAAAGAGAGGAAATAAAGGAAGCTCTCGGGGCGTAGAGATGGAAAAGAAAAGTCCCGATAATTACTAGGAGGATAATGATAAATACTGACAGGAAAGCCACCCGGTGAATTTGCTGCTGAAAACTCAATTGCCAGAATTGTTGGATTTCTTTGAGGAATTTCTGCCAAAAATCCCGCAACTTCTGGGGAGAATTTGACGGTTTCTGGCGGACAGCATCGATGTTTTGATAGGTAGTTTCGATGGTGGTAATGGTATCACCAGCCCGGATAGTGGTGGTGGGAGACCATTGATAAAATCCGGCCCTTAAAGGTTCATCGGGGGCTGTGTGTGCTAACAGACGACGGGTGGGAGTATTTAAATCACCTAAAAAGCGATCGAGTAAACCATCTTCGGGGCTAATTTGTCTCTGGATAATCCGCAATTTCTGACCGTCAAGATGCAAAAAACCGAGGGTTTCTGTGCCTAATGTGGCTAAAGCAAAGGCATTGGCAGGTAGTTGGGTGGGTTCATAGGCGATAAAATTGCCCAAACGTTCCTTAAGTAGCTGATTGAGATTATCTTTAGAAGAACGCACCACTAAGCGGGTAAGGGGATTTAATTGCCGAATAATTAGGGCAGTAGTGGCATTAATTCGCTCATCACTGGTGACAATTAAAGCAGCCCGACAGCGATCGATTCCCGCTCTTGCTAAAATGTTTTTTTGACGACAATCACCGATAATTATTTCCTCTAATAAATCGGGAAAATCATTAATTTCCCAACTGGGAGGCTGTATTAGTTCGATACCGACGACGCTAACCCCAAACTCTTTTAAAGACTTGACGCAGTGTTGTCCGAGACTACCCAATCCACAAACTAAAAAGCGATCGGCTAACTTGACATTCCCATCGACAAAGCTGAGAGATTCTTGGTTCATAGATTCTGCTTGTCTTAAAAAATAGAAGGATTTTTCAAAATTCCGATCCCCCCTGCCCCCCTTGATAAGGGGGGTGCCGATTCCCCCTTAATCTACCCTTAATTTCTTCTTAATAAGAAGAGGGTCTGACAATTTTTAACACCTACCTAATTATAACATACCTGCATTTTTATTGCGTACCCGTTGATACATTTCTTCCATTACTTCGATAAAGGAGGTATCCTTATCCCAAAATGCAGGATAATCACCAGCTTTTTTAATAACAATTGCGGGAATAGTTGCGGATTTAACTAACTGAGGATTTTCGGGTAAACGGTGATGGGAGTGCCAAAATTCTTTGAGATCAATTGTTTCTGCTGCTGGTATAGTCTCGGGTTTAGTGTGATAGGAGGTAACGGGGTTAAGAGGAATTTTTTCCTCTTGGATAGAGGAGGAAAGCAGCTTACCGAGGGGAGTTTTTGCTAACTCTTGCAGTAATTTTTGACGAGAGATACCGCGTAATTCAAATAAGAGGAAAGGATCCTGATCTAATTGGGAAGCAACGAGGTAATAAACTCCAGCAATATGTTTACAGGGATTTTCCCAATCGGGACAGGAACAATTGGTGATAAAATCCTTTTGACTGTGGGGTAATAAGTGGATATTCAGATCGCTAAATGCTTCATCAATATTATCGGGAACTTCTTTGAGCAGCAGTTTAGAGATCATACTCGCTCTTGAACCAAGATTGTATAAAGCTTGTGACCACTCTGCTTTAGTAATTGGTTTAATCTCGATACTCACCTTATACAAAGGTTCTTTGTAAACCCCAAAGTAGGGATTAATGGAACCTCGCACCTGAGCAGTAATTAAATTACCGTCAATTTCGTAATTCTTGACTTTATCATTTTTAGCGTAGGAACGTCCTCGACTCAAACGCGCTGAGTCGGTAAATTCCTCTAATGCTTCTATAAAGCGTTGTCCCCACCAAGTTTTACTAAATTTATTCATAGGTTTACCTCGATTAAATAATTGTCTGTTTATTCAATGCGATTAACTGACGAAAACTTTCGTTATCTAATTCCGTTAACCAGGATTCATCATTACTAACAATAGCATTAGCTACCTTTTTCTTTTCCTCGATCATTTCATCAATTCTTTCCTCTAAGGTTCCCAATGTGACAAATTTATGCACGAAAACATTTTTTTGTTGACCAATTCTAAAAGCGCGATCAGTTGCTTGATTTTCCACCGCAGGATTCCACCAACGATCGAAATGAAAAACATGATTTGCTTTGGTTAAAGTAATCCCCACTCCCCCAGCTTTTAGGGATAAAATAAATACGGAAGGTTCTGTTTCGGGATGTTGAAATTCTTCGATCATTTGTTCTCGTTTTGGTTGAGAAGTCCCCCCGTGAAGGTAATAGGTATTGTAGCGAAAAGTTTGTTTGAGGTACTTTTGTAAGGAGTCACCGATTTCAGTAAATTGAGTGAAAATTAGCAAACTATCTCCCTCTAAAATTACTTCTTCTAGCATTTCTCCCAAACGCTCTAACTTATGCGATCGCTCAGGAGTAAAAGCACTGTTATCCTGTAAAAATTGACGGGGATGATTACAAATTTGTTTCAAGCGCATCAGGGTAGATAAAATTAATCCCTTGCGTTTTATTCCCTCCGCTTCTTCTAATTGTTTTTCCACTTCTTTGATAACAACTTCGTAGAGAGAAGCTTGTTCTTTAGTTAAATTACAATACTGTTTGTTTTCCACTTTGTCAGGCAAATCTTTAATTATCTGCTTATCGGTTTTTACCCGACGCAGAATAAAAGGTTCCACTAATTTTTTGAGAACCGTGGACTGGAGACGATCATTTTGTTTTTGGATTGGCACTTCAAAAGCTTTACGAAATTGAGTTTCTTTGCCTAAATAACCGGGGTTAAGGAAGTTAAAAATTGACCATAAATCAAGCAGTCTATTTTCCACAGGAGTTCCCGTTAATGCGAGACGATGTTGTGCAGATAAACTCAAGATTGCTTTGGTTTGTGCCGCTTTAGGATTTTTGATATTTTGTGCTTCATCAATTACTAAACGTTGCCAAGATTGCGAGTTAAATAATTTCAAGTCCTTGCGAACTAAGGTAAAAGAAGTAATGACGATATCCTTTTGACTAGCTACTATCTGAAATTCGTTCTCATCTTGATAGCGCTTACTACCATGGTGAATTAAAACCTGAAGATGGGGGGCAAATTTTTCAATTTCTTTTGCCCAATTTCCCACCACAGAAGTGGGTGCGACTAGCAGAGTTGGTAAAACATTATTATCTCCCTCTCTTTCCCCAATCAATCTAGCAATTACTTGTAGGGTTTTTCCTAATCCCATATCGTCAGCAAGACAACCATTTAACCCCAATTGTTCTAGGTATTGAATCCAGGCAACCCCCCGCTTTTGGTACTCCCGCAGCGTTCCTTGTAATTGGGGAGGATTTTCGATCGGTTCTAGTTGACTAGGATTTTGTAATTTCTCTAGCATAGAACCCAAAAAATCATCGGTTTCAACAATAATCTCCTCTGGGTATTCGGCAGCTTTTTTCATTAATTCAATCAGATTCATCTCAGGATTTTCCTGCTGATATTTCTGCCAAAAATCCAGCATTTGCTGCATTTTATTTTGTTCTAATTCTACCCATTGACCTCGAAATTTAACTAAGGGTGTTTTTGTGTTAATTAATTGTTGCCATTCCTCTTGACTAATAGTTTCTTCACCGATGGCTAATTCATATTGATATTCAATGATGTTTTCGAGGCTAAAAATCCCTTTACTAACGGGGGTAGATTTGCCCGATTTAGAAGTGGTTTTTAGCCGAACTTTGGCGCGTTGACGACCTTCGGGAGTCCACCAAGCTGGAATAATCACTTTATATCCCGCATCTTCTAAAATCCACGCAGTTTCTTTTAAGAAAGTAAAAGCTTCTGTAAGGTTGAGATAAAATCCCGTCGGTTTATCCGTTTCTAATCCTTGCCAAATGGGGGGATAAATACGGGCAGCATAACCCAAACTTAGTAAAATATTTTTGTCTAAATCTTGACCAAAATGCGCTTGTATGCTTGTTCTAGTATCGGGGACTGCATACCAATATTCGTCTAATTCTAATCGCAGGGAGGGGTCTTGTTTAGAGATGAGGATAAAGGTAATTTGCCACTGTTCAATATTATCTTCTGGCGCTTCCGTTAGTTTAAAACCAAGGCTAAAACTAGATATATTTTGGTCTCCTAGTAATTGCTGTCTCCAAGTTTGCCACTGTTGATATTTTTCTAAGGCAGCGGCAGTTTGCAGAAATCCAGCAGTCTTAGTCACATAGAAGCAATCACCTATAATTGTCTCGCTAATTTTTTTATCAAAACTGGCAGGAATTGCCGTATTAGTGACAATTTCATTGAGGAGACATTCGGAGAAGTGCCGGAGTAGGGTTTTGGGATCGTATAATTGTGGTGAAGCATGGGGATTTTCAGCACCAGCAAGACAAATGCGGGGAAGATATTCGAGATAGCCATCGAGATTGGGTTCGTAGGTTGCTGATATAATTTCCCAAAGAGGATAGATAGCAAAGTTAGCGGTTTTCTGGTTATTTGTGGCTAATTCTCTATATTTAAAGGCAGGAATATAGTTATCTTTGAGAATTATTTCTTTAAAAGCTTGACTGTAGTGATACCAAAAAAGTAAATCTGCACCTAACTGAATCTCTGAGGAGTTGTAAAGACAGATAAAGTGCAGATCATTGAGCAGTTTAAGTACAGGATTAAGGGGATAACAATCAATTTGCCAAGATTGCCATTGGCTATTTTCTGGGGGTTCTTTTTCTAGATAACGCAGTAATTCTAAGGAGGGTACAGGTTGATTATCCTGGCTAGGTAAAAGAAAGTAGCGGGGGACAAATTGCCGACTAAGAGGATTATAATTCGATTGAACTATTCCTAATTCTCCAGTGAGAAAGCTAGTTAATTCTTCTTTGCTTAACTGAAAAGGATGATAATTATCAGCAGTGGTGCGACTCTTTTTCGGGTTGCTAGTTTCTCCCCAAAGATAAAAGCTACCCTTCTGAATAAATTCGTCCGTTGATTGGGGAATCCAAGTACCGTGAAGAATTTTCATGGTTTTTAACAAGTACAAAAGAACTTAAATGAGGGCAAGACTTAGCCTCTAGAAAAATTGTAGCGATTATGGGAGGATTCTCGACACTTTCTTATTTTTATCCCTTTGGGAACCCAGAAGTCCTCTGGATAAGAGAAAAAGGTTAATAGCGTTTCTAGGACAAAAAACCATTGAGAAGACGTGATCGGCGGTTTTTTGAGCTTAAAGCTTATCCCTATATGGGTTTAAAGCTATTTTTGTTCTAGGTTTTGTTGAGGTTCCACTAAGAAGGATGGCTAATTATAGCAATTCCCCAAAATCCGGCTACAGGAGTTCGATCCCCTTGCCTTCGTCTCCCTTAAAATGGGAAAAAGGGGAAAAGGGGAACTTAAATTCGATAATTCGAGATGTAGTTTTTATGGGTGAGAATTGGTATTAATTAACTTTTACCCAAATACTGCGGAAATATTTTTCGGGATTATTTTTATCGATAATATCTTTACAGGGAGTATTACCAACTCGCTCGATTGTACCATCATCGCTTAAAATATGAAAGCGATCTGGGAAATGGGGATAAAACAACAAAGCTTCTGGACGAAACCCGTCAGGGAATTGCAGTGATTCTATCTTTTCTGGTGCATCTTCTTTTTTTCCTGACCAAGTATAGAAAACAAATTGATCGCCTCCATGAAATTCTCCAGCAATAATTAAATATACTTCTAAAGCTGGCCAAAATTCAATGCTACGAATTCCTAATCCTCCCAAATCTAACAAGATAGGATCACCAAATTCAGCCCGAGCATTGGTGGAATTAATAACTAAACTTTGAGGATTTTTTAGAGTTAATAAAAGAGCTTTATCGTTTGGTAGAGGATTACGAAAACCGATCAAGATATTTCCGTCTGGAGTTGCCGTTAAACCTTCAATATTTAATCCTCCTTCAGCTTTAGTAGCTTTGGTTTCTGCTGTTTTGAAGTCAAATATTTTAGCCAATTGAGAGTCTTCGATAATATCGCGCAATACTAACTGAGTATAAGACTCACCCACTTGAACTATACTAGAGCCTTGATCGTTAATTTTACTAGCAAAAAATTGATGACGAGGTAGTTTTTGTTCAGCATTTTTATTGCGGCCATGGGAAGTAATCCAATAGATTATGTCATTTAGCACAGTTACCCCTTCTAAGTCAATTTCTCTATTTTTAGGATTGTTTTTTAGCCAACCATTAATGTCAATGGTTTCCAGCGCTTTTCCCGACTCTTGAGAGGAATAAATCCAGAGAATATTACCTAATTCTGTATCCGCCTCATCATTACCAACAACAAATTTATTTTCTCCTAAAGCAGTGGCTGCAGAAGCATCACAAATTCCTTGATGTTTGATCTCTTGGATAATAGAAAAGTTGAGAGGTTGCATGATTATATTCTCCTTATTAATTAGAAAAGTGAGGATTAAGAAAATTATAGGCAATAAAAGACAAAAAGACAAGAAATCACTAGAAATAATCTGAGAAAGGACTGGTTTGAGGATTGATGGAAAATCGTTAAATTGACAGCCATAATTATTTATTTCTGAGTATTAGGTAATATGGGTTTACCCGTATTACGCACATTGATCAACTTCCCTAAAATATCAAACCAAAAAGGTGCGCCCATCGCCACGGCTACTCCTGTCATTAGCCAGCCAAAGATAGCTTGTAACCAGCCATTTTGTTCTTTTATTTGTTCACCATTAAACCATCCTTTTTCATTCCAACCAAGCGGCAAAGGTTGATTAATTTTTTCTAAATTCTTGACACTAACTTGTAATTTTTCTGTACATTCAGCGACTTTGTTAGGATCATCTTTAGCGTCTTTAAAACAAGATTCATTAGTCTGAAAAACTTCTGTCGCTACCTGATTAATCCCCTGTCTTAAATTGGAATTTTTGGATAGTTGCTCAATGACATAAAAACTATCAATATTGAGCAAAGCAGCTGCTAAAAAACCAAAAGCAAAAGATACTCCCTTGGCATTTCTTTTATATACCCCCGATGTTCGCTCCATAATTTGAGTAAAAGTCTTGGCTATTTCATCAACAAAATCCCCCAGAGTTGGATTGTCAAGTTTGAGTTTGGTACTATAACCTATTTCTATCAATCTGTCAATCGCTAATTTGTCTATTTTAGAGAAATTGGAAATACTATCTAACTTCTTAAATATTCCTGTTTTTTGTTGATCAAGATTATTTCCTAAAAAATCCGCTTTTAATAATTTTTCATTATCTGAAAGTTGACTATTAACTAGACTAATTAGAGACTGTGCCAAAACTTTTGGTTCAACATAGGAAGGACCAACTGACTTCCCAAAATTAGTGTATTGATTTAAACTTGATAATAATGATCCATTATTGTACAAAGATTCCACCGTATTTTTTCCCAAGAATATTTCCAGAGCTTTTTTTAAATTTCTAGCCCGAAATTCTAACAAAGCGGCCAATTGTTCCTGTAATTCGGAGATAATAAGGCTGGAAGCTAAGTAGATAAAAATTAGAGCAACAATAATTTCGAGAAGGGTTCCTAGATTCATTTTTAAGATCTCACTATTGATTTTACAAGTTTTTGTTTTTAGTTATGACCAAAGCAAATTAAGCCAATTCCTCGGTTAAAATGCGGCGGACAATTTCGGTGACAGCGGCGGCTAAATTGGTATCTCTTTCCCTGTCGGAACCGTTGGGAGTACGAAGAGCTAAGGAGAAAGTTCTCAGTTTAGCTGGTTGCACACGATTATCAACAAATTTGACGAAAGCTACATAAGCAAAGGAACTAGGACCGAAGCCAACTTTAGAAATTACCACAGGTTGACTAATCACATTTATCACACCTAAAGTTTCTAAAGCAACATCAATATATCGTGCTGCATCGGTTCCCATAGCACGAACAACGGTTTCTAAACTATTCCATTGACTGCCGATAAAACGAGTATTAGTAGTTAAATGTAGATGCCATCCTAACATCGTAATTAAACGCACTAAATCATAAGTCGATACATCATTTTTTCCCGTGGTATTATCTACTGGTGATCTTAAGACGGTAGCACTGCTACTTAAATCTTTGATAATTGGATCTTTAATCAGAGAAGGATTAAAATATCCCCCAGTAAATTTACAACTGGTATTTCCAGTTTGAGCTTTTAGCCAAGCTTCCAAATCCGCTCGTTTAGTAAAGCGTTTAAACAAGGCTCCAATTTGATTCGAGCGTCCCAGAGAACCATCAGCATCTTTTCTATAGGAAACCATATCAACCACCAGATCAAAAAATTTAGGTTTGGGAGAATTAGCTGGTTCAATCACACAATTATCAACATCAACTGTAGGGAATTTCCCATTAATTTGTTCAATTGCGTTAAGAACTCCAATGAATTTAGTGGCACTGAGTAATTGTTCTGGATTAAAGGCATCTTTCCCTAACCAATGGGTTTTGATTGGACTGCTGCCATCGCCAAAACTTCCCACACATACACAGGCATGAGAGATGTTACTGGCCAGAAAATTTAAGCCATTTGTGTCAATATTGGGTAAGTTTCCCCGTTGGGGATAATCGCTAAAAGTAATAGTTTTCCCTGATCCTACGAGAGTAAAATTAGTTCCGTAGGAAACTAAATTAGTCCCGTCTGGTTTCTGTTTTAAGTGTTCAGGATAGTCGTCCACTTCCATGGCAAAAGGCGAATTCCGCAGTGTTCTAGCGACGAATGACTGAGTTACCCCAATATTAACCGGTGCGATTGAATTATCTTGGATGGTGGTTAATTTGTTAAGTATAAATTTAGTATCTTTGGCTTGATCTAAGATAAAAGGTAGCTGTTTTGTGTCAAGTAAATTAGTAGCAATATTGGGATTAATTGCCACTGTGTCAGAAGGAAGTCCAGATAAATCCAAGGCTTGACAAAATTCTTTGAGTCCTCGCCAAGTAAAAGTATCTCCAGTGCCTAAATCACCATCAATCCATTGTCCACCGGGGTATAACCCTAAGTTAGCTAGTTTAGTTTGAATTTCTCTTACTAACCCTTGATCCGCTTTTAGTTGGGAACGGGTCAGAGTTTTGTTATCGTTAACAATGTCTTGTAAAGTTGCCATAGTTTTGTCCTTGAAAGAGATTAGGAAAGGATAGGAAAAGTATTAAAGCAAATTCTTAATGACAACAAACCAAGGTCGAGTAGTGTCCTTTACTTTACCATTGGTATCAAGTTTTAGGGTCTTTTGGGTAACTGAATCGCTGACATTTCCTCCAATAATATCAATTTCATTCGTTCTTTTTGCTACTACCAAATCACAATGAGAAATATAATTGTCAGTGGTATCATAAGTAACTCCTGATTGACGAGGAGCGCAAACTAAATCACCAATTTCTGGAGTTACTTCATCAATTTTAAAAGCCACAAAAGGAGCATTAATGACTTGATCTTTGCGTTTTTTAACACTATCTCGAATATAAACTGAATGACTCGCATCTCGCTTAAATTTATCGGCCGCACCTGCTTTTGTCATGATCCAAGAAATAAATGCTGCTGACCAAGGTACGTTACCCACATCAAAACGAGTGTCAATATCGTTACGATTTAGAGCTTCTTTCCAATAGGTAACAATGCGTTGCCAAAACCCATCTTCTCGTTCTTTTCTTGTCCCTTTTTTAAAAAATTCCCATTCTTGAGTAGCAATATTAACTAAGTTTTGCTTAAAATTTTGATCGACAAAAATTTCGACATGAGAAATAAAAGCAAACCAAGTAGTCATACCATCACGAGGCGTTTCTAATTGAATTTCCCAGTGATTATTAGGAGCGGATCGATATTGTTTGATGGCTAGGGTATCCCCTTTTGCTAAGGGAAATTTTTGGGAATCTGTTAAGGTACTGCTATCTTGAGGTAAAGCCTTGATGACGGTATTCACTAAAGCTTTTAGGGTTTTGTCAGCCATGATATAAAGTCTCCTTGAGAAAATAAAGAACGATTGAACGATTAGGATTTGTGCAGTGTATTTAAAGCACTTTTAATCCGGGTATCAGTAATCACAAAGGCAGTGAAGGTTTTGCTAGGATCACTCTTAACATGGGAGAAGGGATTTTTATTAGTAATTCCCAAAAAAGTATCAATATTATTTCCTTTAATTGCACTCCCCACATCCGCCGCAAAGAAATAACCATCATGCTTCACTTTTTTTCCCGAAGGCAAAATGACTTCTTTTCCTCTTGCATCAGGAATATAAATAACTGTTCCTAAAGGGATCACGGTTTTATCAACGGCAATGGTACGATGAAGAATTCTGCTGATTACCGAAATATTTACTAAAGAAATCAGCAACGACTTCCTTGCTAGAAACAGTATTTTGATTAGCAAAAAATTGATTAATTTTTGCTTTCAGGGTATCCAAAAAAGGAATTGGAATACCACCTATCCTTTGAGGACGGTCAATCGTATAAATCAGATTAAATCCATTTCTGACTTCTCCTAAGTCAGTAAACTCATCAGGTAGAAAAGGCTTAGGTTTAGGGCGAAAGTTATTAAACCATTCTGCCCCTTCACGGGTTCCACGAAATACAACAAAAAGCTGATTAGGATTTTCTTGAGATTGAGCAATAAAGCCAAATACTTCATCCGTCGTGACAATATCTTTAAGGCTTTTCCAGAATTGCTGTATATCTGATTGTAAAATATTGTTAAAATTACTTGGTTTTAACAATTCAAACCACCACCATTGAGGAAAGAAAAAGGTAGCACAACGATTATACTCTTTAGAATTTTTCCAAAACTGATCAAGTTTTTTAAAATTAGTATTTTCACCATGGTTCTTTTGGCACTCTAAACTATCCATTTCCAGATCCGCGAAGTCTTGCGAACCTGTGATGACGGTTGGAAGTTTACTTTCTTGTTGTAATTCTTCATTGGCATCCCAGACTTCATATTCGTTATAAGCAACGGAGATTAGATTTGCTAATTCCATAGCCACCTTGCGATCAAAACCAGTACCTTCGGGGATCTGAATTTTTTGGATAGAGACCATACAAATAACTCCTTAAGACAATTGTAAGTGAACAAAATTGAAACTAAGCTCAAGCATAAATACCCGGAGCTTGTAGAGCGATCGCCATTGCATTGCTATTACTTGTCAAACCTTCATAGAAGAAAAAGATTTGACCGCCCAAACCTTGACTACGGTTGTATTTAATGGATTGCACAATATCACTTGTTGTTAAGATTGTTCGGCTGGCAGTAAAAGCGATTCCAGGTGCGATTTTTTTAAGTTGACTAGCCGTAAGCCGTGTTTTCAGGCTATCTACTTCTGTTTTATAGTTAGCAAAGCTGGTTCGATACAGTTGAGGATGCAAAAAATCTACGATCTCTTGCTTAACCCATACCTCTGAATCCTGCATCAAATTATTTAGCCCAAAAGGAAATGGTGAAGGCGACATTGAAACGATGCAAGTAGATTTTGTACTCTTAATTTTCTCAAATATACTTGCTAAGTATTTAGTCAATATATCGGCTCGGAATTTAATCCAAATGGGGTCTTTGCCATCACTGGGAGGATTAACCCCATGTTTGGCTTTATACTTATCTTTAGTCGCTTGATCATAGCCGCCATTAAAAGGAATAGCAGGAAAGCGATCGCATCCCTGAATTCCATCCACATCGTAGGTATTAACGACTTCTAAAATTAAATCCAGCATAAATTGTTGAACCTCTGGATTTAAGGCATTCATCCAAGTTAATCCGCCATGTTGAACTTTATTGCCTGAACTATCTAAAGCTGACCAGTTAGGTTTAGTCTCCAAAATATGACCGCCATCAGCATCGGGTGAAGCCGCGAATCCATATTCAAACCAAGGAAAAACCATCATTCCCCGACTTTTGCCCTGTTTAACAATCTCCCTTAAAGGATCAAAACCTACATAACCAGGGTCTTGATTAGGGAAACCATTCTTCGTCATTACAGTACTTGGAAAAGCGGTAAATCCTCGATTCCAAACCGCAGGACAAACAGTATTAAAGCCATTACGTTGCAAAAAATTGAGAGCGTTACTAATGGTTGCCGGAGAAGTTAAAACAGAACTGTGAGTACGGTCAACAATCCAAACTCCTCGTACTTCTGTTGTGATTGATGGTGGTAGTGGCGGCGGTGTAACAGGAGCGACCCAAGCGGCGGCGATAAATCCAGTGTCAGTTCCAACTGTAACCTGATGCCAATCATTACGAGTTCCCCCCCCAAAAGTATAATTACTACCGGCAAGGGTTTTGATAATCTCAACCAAAGTTCCTGTCGGTAGTGACTTAATAATGTTACTATCCGTGCTGGAATTGGGTTGACTTCTTAAGTTGAGAGAACTTGCCGTAATTTTGCCTTGAGCCATGATTGTAACCTTAAAAGAAATTAGACAATATAGAGAGATCGAATTTTATCCTCCTTATTCAAAACAAGAGGGATATTTGAAAAAGATTAACCCTTAAAAGTAAAAAACTTAGTGGAGCTTAAAGCACTACCGAAGCCATCACTTAAGGCTAAATTATTGCTACTAACACGACCTGCTTGAGCAATTCTGACACTAGCAGAGCTATCAGGGCGAACAATAGCAATATGACCTTGACGACTACCGCGCACTCCAGGAAAAGAAGCAACCACAACTTTATCACCCTGGGCAATGCTGATAGCCGCACTTTGGGCGGAGGCTTTATCGGCGGTATCAGAGCTAACTAATTTCCATTTTCCCAATGAACTTGCATTTTGATTTTGAAAAAAAATAAACAGAGCTTCCGCCGAAAAGGGTTTAAAAGGAGTGTTATTACCATAAACGGGATGGGGTTCTACATAGGAGCCAGCACTAGAATCTAAACGAGGAAGATCAATCCCTAATTGATCCAAAACATCGGCGGCAAACCAATTACAAAAAGTTTCAGCCCTGCCATCTCCAGTAATATCTTTTGCTCGGTAATAGATGTGACCAGCATTAACTTTGAAAATTGCATCAAGAACATTGCTAGTCCCGTCTGGATTCCCCGTATCAATAATAAATGCTGCGGCTAAAAAACCTTCTTGTCCAGCAACTTTTACTTTGTGCCATTGATTTGAGGTTCCCCCCGCCGGTAAACTGTAACTTCCGCCGGTTACGGTATCTAAAATTTCGGCGAGAGTTCCCGTAGGAAAAGCAGATAAAATAGTGCTTGAAGTATTGGGAGATGTGCGTAAATTAAGGGTACTTGCGGTAATTTGTCCAGTACGAGCCATTGGTTTACTCCTGAATTGAATCAATGAAAAATTTAGCGGCGTAGCCAAATCACTTGACCACCTAGACTATCGGTTTGGGTCACGTTGAGATCAATGTGAATACCATGTCTTAGTAATCCTAGAGGAGGGTTAGGAATGGTTTGAATTAACTGATAGCCTCGCCCTGGAATACTTGGAACTGTACTTCCTGATTTCCAGTAATGTTGAAACTTTAAATTCGCCAGTTGAGTTCCTGTGAGAATGGCGTCCGCTCCCACATAAATACCTGGAACGTAATTTTTAGCGGCTACTTCATCAAACCAATTATTGCAATAGGCAATAACATTACTGGCAGAAGTCCCTGCCTTTACGCCCTCTAAATCTAACCAAATGTTAATGCCCGGCGGAAACCCGACGGAAACTGCATTATTAGACGCATTTTGTCCTGTATTTGTTCCCAAAGAACCTGTTGGAGACCAACCTGCTCTACGGACTCGCTGAACAGGACTAAGGGCTAATCCTGATGCCAAAATATCTTCCGCTTCTTGACGGCTTATATCAACGTTGGTTTGTTGTGCCCCTAAAGAAAGATAGCGTAAACAATAACGAAAGCCTTTAGGATCATTGGCAAACTTATTAATTAATGTCGGATTTAATTTACTGGCACAATCAAAACCAATTAATCCAGGCGGGGCAGATTCAATATTGCCTTGTAAGGTTCCAGGAGGAGCTAATAATTGAACAAAAGCGGCGGCTACAAAACCTGTTTTGTCATCAACCCGTACGTTATGCCATTGATTAGAAGTCTCACTACCTACGGGATAAGTTCCTCCTGTAATGGTGCTGAGAATATCAATGATTTCTCCTGTCGGTAAACTCGTCAAAACGCCGCTTCCTGTGTTAGGAGCCGTGCGTAAATTTAAAGTGCTGGCTGTAACTTTTCCCTGTGCCATAGGACTAATTTCCTTAAAAATCAAGAAAGTTAAAAAAGTAACTAAACTGGAGCCAAATAACTAGCAAAAGCAAAGCCATCAATAACTCCATCGCCTTGCAAATCTACTTCAACCCATTCGCCCTGTCTTTTGCCAACAAAAACGAGACGACCAAGGGGAAGTAACTCAATGGTATCAAAATTAGTGCCAGGCCCAGAGCGGAGTCTTAAACCCGATCGAGCATTAACTCGGTATTGTTGAGTATTGGTGGAGCTACCTTTGGCTAATTGCAAATACTCCCAGATATACTCACCGTAATACTTGCCACTGCTATCTTTATGGCCTTGTTTAAAGCCTCGGCTAAAATCAACACTTCCCCTGTTATAAGCAATAGCTACATAGACCATTTCTTTATCAGTCAAGCTGGTTTTATCCTTGCCATAGGTGCTGATTAATTTTGATTTTAATTCCTCAACACATCGGGCTAAACATTGATCAAATTCGTACCACTGTTTTTCTAAAAAATAATCTGGATTGGTTAAGAAAAATTGTAGGTCATATTGAAAGATGCCGAAGCCTCGACAAAATCTATCTGGGTTTCTGGCGGCAACTTTGAAGTCATTATTGTACAAGGCAATATCTTCAAGTGCTTGACGAGCAACTTGAAACATCTCTTTGCCTTTCGGTTTTGCTTCCAGTGCCGCTCTATCAACTGGAAAGGCGGTTCTATCAGGCGCACCGATTGTGTCTCCAACACAAAGCTCTAGGGTTCTTGCTACACTTTCTCTTTTGTAAATATTACGCCAGAGATAGCCAGTTTCTTGTAAGGCGATCGCCACTAATAGTTCAAGGCGGAAAGGTGTATTATCAATAGCGGCGAGGATATCTGATTGAAATTGGTCTTTAAACCAAACAATGTCGTCTTGAATACTCATAGCAAAAATGGACTAAAGGCTTGCAAAATTTACAGTTATAGTTGACAAGAATTTGTATTACCTAAAATGGCAATAGTGGCGAAAACTAGCTTTCACTACTTAGATAACATTACTTACTCCTCTGTGAAACCTTGTGGATTATCCGCAGCACAACCTTCTTCCTCTTCTTCAATGTTTGCCTGATCTGAAAAAGCCATCACTCGCAGTGATCCCTCTTGCACTGGTTTTAAAAATGTTCTGAATACATAGCCATCGATAACGCCATCGCCCTCAAGATCAACTTGAGCCCATTCTTGATCTGCTCCATCAAATCCTTGTATCGTAAGGATAGTCCCTAAGGAAAGTGTTCTAATAATTTTAAAGCTTTGGCTAGGGCCAGATCTGAGATTTAGCCCACTACGTGCGTTAACTGAAAACAGAGATGAACCATTTTGAGGGTTTGGGAAGGAAAGTGGGTTATTCCAACCTTTTGTAGCAGCATTTTCTAGCCAACTGGGAGCCGCTCCTCTGCCAGCATTTCCTCCCCAAGTAGCACGGCTCCCAAAGCCAACATGAATTCTTGTTGGCCCCATATAACCAACATCTCCACCGATTCCAGTAGCACCAAAACTTGCCGCAGCTTCAACAAATGCCTCAAATAAAGGCAAATCATTTGAATCAGTAAATTTAAGAACACGACCATCTTTTATCAGGTCTAAGTCAGCAGCATTGCCTAAGTCATGTCGAGTACTCCCTACCCGCTTACTACAAGTACCGATTGCACATTGACCACCTGACTCAACTCTAACCTCGTCAATTCCAGCCACAGAGGCAGCAAATGATAATATTTGCTTGAGGCGTGAAGCAATTGGCAAATCTCTTGTTTTGCCTGCGGTATTTTCAACTACACGAACCATAACAATAACTATGTCCTTTAATGAGAATTAGACGATTAACAAACTGTTTATCAATGGAAGAAGTCTACTGTCTTCATAATCTTTGACAGCTTGTTCAACTCCTTGACCAAAAAGACCATCAATGGGTCCACTATAAAAACCTAACTCTTGTAATTTCTGTTGCAATTTTTCTACATCAGAACCCGTCATACCTATAAATAAGTTAGGCATCAATTCGTTGGGAAAACTTGTCTCAGTTGAGGTTGACATTAGATTGTTCCTTCATAAAATTAAAGGGTTGTTTTAAGTTATTTAACTCTACATCTAAGCATATTGCTTGAATTATTTAACTGTCAATAAGTTTTGAGAATCTTGTAATATTTCTTAATAGCAATTAAAATAAAAATAACTACCAAAAAATCTCCTGATTTTAACAACTAGGAGGGACGATAAACTTAAAGAATAATCCCTATGTAACAAGAGATAAAGAGTCAAACAAATTGATCTGTAGCAAGAATTTGAGCCAATTTATTCTCCCTGTCAGCCACAGTTTCTGTGGTGGGAATATGGTCTAATAAACTGCTATAGAAAAAATAGGCAAAACCAGCAAAATCTCGCTCACGAGTCTCCTGAGTTTGTGCTTGAATTAATTGGAAATTTACTCGTCTATCACTGGGTTTTAAACCTGTGAGAATACCGATGACGGTGGGAATATGTTCCCGCGCTGCTTTTACCTCTGATTTATCGATTTCTCTCTCAAAACTCTGGACATCTCCACGATAAGTTTGCAATGCCAGTTCTTCAATTAATCCTTCCTTTTCCCAGGCTTCCCAATCAGCTAAAGCATGATCAACAGAAAATCCTAAAGGATTGGGAGAAATGGAGAGAATACAATCGTCTTTTTCCGCTTTAATGGTTTTAAAAATCAATCGCACTAACTGAGTTAACTTCTCCTTGCGCCAATCTTTAAATTTCGCTAATTGGGGGTTACTTAAGGGACTAACTGAACCAGTTTCCTCTTGAAAAAGTTTGATAGTAAAGGAGTCAAACCCCATGCTAAAATCAAAATTTTTAGTAGCATTAGGCAAGAGTTTTGCGTGATGAATAGCGAAGTGATCATCTAATTGAATACCATCAATTTCATAGTTTCTTACCACTTCACGAATGATACTAACCCAAAAATCTTTAACTTCAGGATGAGCAGGATTTAAGCGGCAATTACCATCACCATCAACTGTATTTTTCTGTTGATGAGTAAGCATAAACCAATCTGGTTTTTGGGCAACTAAGGGAGCAGCCGGAGGAACCATTAAACCGTATTCAAACCAGGCAATAATCCGAAAGTTATACTTTTCTGTCTGATTAATCTCAATGATTTCTGCTAGTAGATCTCTACCGACTAACTCTTTTTCAAGGTTGACTTTTTTGAGTTTTTCCTTATCGGCAGTGAAAACATTATCAGCAATTTGTGATTGAAAAAACACATAGCCTCTGTTCCAAACTACTAGATAAAGAGTATTAAATCCTAAATTTTTAAGTTTTTCCAACCCAGCTTTTAGGTTATCTTTAGACTTGAGAATATCACTGTCAACATTGGTGATCCAAACGCCCCGTATTTCTTCTACTTGTACATGATCATCAAAGAAAAATCCCGCTTTCCCCACTGAACCTTGTTCTGCGGCTAACTTGACAGAATAATGATTATTTTGGCGAAAATAAGATTTAATTGGTAATTTAGTTCCCGCTTTGATTAAGAATTTTTGCCCACTATTGAGGGTTTCAGAAAAAGCTGTGGAAGACTTGAAAAACGTATCCTGAAGAATATGAATGTGCAGCAGCATATTTTTTACTCTCTCTCAGACAAAGGATAAATGAACCTCAAATCCGCAGCAGCGACGGGTTCGGAAGACAGACAAGCGCACTTAGTTCTGATTAATTCTCAGAATTTGCTCACGGCAAAATATAGTCAATAACCAAACCCAACTATTGCTGAACAGTTACCACCACTCAACTGTTTACCTAGCTTGAAAGCAACACTTAAACAGGCAAACCAAGAGCCGATGGTTCCTCCCATTGACCTAAGGTCAAGGCAAAAGGGTTTGGGAGCAAAGATTGGTTAGTTAGGGAAATAATTTGGGAACAATTTAACTTGCTCTATGATAACCATAGATAAACAAAAAAAATACTTAAATGTAACAAAAAAACACATAAGTCGGGAGGTGTAATTAAATATCAGACTTATCGAGGTTGAATTGAGCCACGAACCCCACAACCAGCATAGGTAATCAACTGGACTAACCTATATTACAAATCATTAAGCCGACTGACAGCCTTTCTCATCATCCTCGATGAAGTGTAACCTAATTTGGTATCGACGACCGACTCCCCAAAGCGAAAACTTTGTACCTCACCATTAAGATAACTGCCCTAGGTAAAAACGCGGATATCACTGCTAATAGAGTTCGGTTTTACCGTTATGGGATGAGCATTAACGGGGGTAATATTCTAGGTAAGGAATTTGTATCTAGTCAGTGATGAAGACGATGTTAGAGGGGTCTTTACCGAAATTAAGCGATATTTTCCCGCCAACTGACCATCAGGACCGGGAAACTTTCACCCCCAATGCTTTTTATCCTAATTTATCAGAATGGCTCAAGCGATCGCAACTGAAAGCGGAAAGTGAATGGTTCGCAGCGATCGCATCTTTAGAAAATATCTTATTACAAAACCCAAATAATGCCGCCAGTCGGGGTTTAATTCTCTCCGGTCCGACGGCTTTAGTCAGAGAAAGCAAGGCTTTAACGGGTTTTGAATTTGGTGTTTTTACCGTTAAAGCTTTAAAACATTTACAATGGCTGGGTTTGCAATTGCCTTCTCAGGAAAAATCCGCCGCCGATATTTCCCCGACAGAGATTCATGAATTGCCTCTCTTGCCAACGGATCCGATTGCTAATGAAAGATTTTGTCTGGTTTTTAGCGAAAGTTTCGCTCTTTTGCTGGTTTTAGGCGAAGATCAGTGGGGTTTGTCCTCTTTTCAATTTTCCTTTGATCCCGTCCTCACTCAGCAAGCTTGGCAGCAGTTGCGGCAACGATTAGTTAATCTGCGTTATCCACAAATCGAGACTTTAGAGGCAATTATCGAGGCTAATGGCAGTCCCTCGCCGGATTATCGTCTAGTTAGCCAATTTAGTCGCCAATTACTGCAAAATTTACCCAACCAGCCTAATTTAGACCTGAAAAAAACGAAATCGTCTATCAATGCCGAAATCACTCCCCCAAAGGAAGATAATTCTAATTTAGAATCGGGTTGTGATTTGGAATTATTGCGCGCTTTAACCCACGAAATTCGCACCCCTTTAACCACCATTCGCACCATTACCAGATTATTGTTAAAACGGGCCAAAGTAACGGAAGATGTGGAAAAATATTTAGAAACAATCGATTTAGAATGTAGTGAACAAATTCAGCGCATGGAATTAATTTTTCGAGCCGCAGAATTGGGTATTAATCCTCTGGGAGATAAACCAATTCAATTAATTCCAATTGCCCTAGAAAAAGTCTTTCAAGATAGTATTCCCCGGTGGCAGAAACAAGCTAAACGGCGCAATGTCAATTTAGAAGTTAATGTACCGAAAAAATTGCCTTCGGTAATTAGCGACCCGAGTTTATTGGATCAAATGTTAAATGGAGTCGTGGAAAAATGTACTCGCAGTATGGCTAGTGGTGGCCTGTTGCAAGTACATATATCAACGGCAGGAAATCAATTAAAAATGCAGTTCCAAACTCAGGTAAAATCGCCTAATCTTACCCTCAAAGCTTTGGGAAAAGTCTTAATGTTTCAACCAGAAACCGGTAGTTTAAGCCTGAATATGAAGGTGACTAAAAACCTTTTTCAAGCTTTGGGAGGTAAATTTATTGTGCGTGAAAAACCCGAAGAAGGTGAGATTTTAACCATTTTCTTGCCCCTCGGACGCATTAAATAAGTTGGGATTATTCTGAATTTTTCATCTTGGAAAATAGGCAAAATTGCCAAGAGGTGCTATACTAGGGCAACAAACATTATTGATAGTTGCCATGGAAAAAACTGTTTTAATTTTAGGTGGCACTGGTCGCATTGGTCAAAGTGTAGCCCTAGATATTATTAATCATACTTCAGCTAAAATTATTATCACAGGACGCAAGGAAAAAGCCATTAAATTACTGCCAAGAATGCAGTTTTTTGCTTTGGATTTAGAAGAAATAGACAAGCTTAGACAGGCAATTAAAAATAGTGATTTAGTCATTCATTGTGCCGGTCCCTTTCATTATCGCGATGGCAGGGTAGTAAAAATTTGCATCGAAGAAAAAGTCAATTATATTGATGTTAGTGATCATCGTTCTTTTTATCAAAAGTTAATCCCCTATCGAGAATTAGCGATAAAAGCGGGAATAACTGCCGTGGTTAATACGGGAATTTTCCCCGGTATTTCTAATAGTATAGTGCGAGAGGGAGTCGAACAGTTAGATAGGGTAGAAACGATCCGTTTAAATTATGCCGTAGCCGGTTCAGGAGGTGCGGGATTAACTGTGATGCGGACAACTTTTCTCGGTTTAAAAAAGCCTTTTTTAGCTTGGATTGAGGGAAAATGGCAAGAGATTAAACCCTATACTGCTAGAGAAGTAATTGACTTTCCCGCTCCTTTGGGTAAAACTGGTGTTTATTGGTTTGATATGCCAGAAACCTATACTTTTGCCGAATCTTTTCCAGTGCAAAATGTGATCACAAAATTTGGTTCTATTCCCGATTTTTATAATCACTTAACCTGGATTACTGCCCATATTTTTCCCGATGCTTGGGTAGAAAGTTCTCGGGGAATCGAGTTTTTTTCCCAAGTCAGTTATCGCATGACAGAAGTAACCGATAAATTTTCGGGAATTGGGGTAGCAATGTTAGCCAAAGTGGCCGGATGGCAAGGGCAGCAAAAAGCAGTTTATCAAGCAACTATGGTTCACGAGAACACTGCCCAAGCAGCCGGCTGGGGAACTGGCAGCGTGGCAGAATTAATCTTAGCGGCAAAACTCCAAAAAGCCGGGATTTATCCCGTGGAACAGGTGTTATCCACAGAACTATTCCATGCTACGATGAAAAAAAGAGGTATTAAACTCGATCGCTCCTGTACAATTGTGGCTTAGAAGATGAAAAAAATCTGGCGTTACTTAGGGCTGTTTTGTTTAGTTTTGTTACTGACTTTATCCCCCATCCTCATGATAGCGGCCCAGAATAATCCTGCTAAACCAGGACAGGAAACACCCCTGGAAACTTTGGGAGAAGTTTTTCCCGTCATGCTTGATAATCAAGAACTTTTTACTATTCGGCAAGGAATAGGTTCTTTTTCAGCGCAAGAAAGAGCGAAATCGATTACAGCCAGAATTGAAAAAATTGCCGATGACGATGTTCTTTCTCCTGAAGATTTAAGCATAAAAATCGATCCTGAAGACAAAAACCCTTCGATTATTTTGGGAGATACGGTTATTGCTACTATTACTTCTAAAGATGCCAAATTACACGCGGTCAGTCAAGAAGTATTGGCCGAACGAGCCTTAGCAAAGATTCAAGCGGCCATTGTCCGTTATCGTCAAGAACGTCAACCAGATAACCTCTTAAAAGATGCAGTTTTGACGGTAAGTGCTACCCTGTCCACGGTCTTAATTTTCTGGGTGATGATTTTTATATCTTCGCGGGGTTTTCCCCGGATTCAGAGATTAATCACCTCCCTAGTTCCTGGGGTCGGATTCCAAAATTTTGAGATTATTAGTTCTAGGACAATAGGAATTTTTTCCCTAAGAGTTTTGCAATTTATCCGCACTCTGATTATTTTAACTATTCTCTATTTTTATTTAACTTTTGTCCTTCGTCTTTTTCCCTGGACTAGAAAATTTGGTGATGGTTTTCTGCAATACTTTTTTCGTGCTTTGGAAGTTTTTTCCCAAGAGATAGCAAAATATTTACCCAATATTTTTATTATACTGCTAATTATTTTTATAACTCACTATCTGTTGAGAGCGATTAAACCATTTTTCACCGCCTTGGCAAGAGAAAATTTAGTAATTCATGGTTTCTATCCCGATTGGGCAAACCCAACCTATAATTTACTGTCACTGCTGATAATTGCCTTAGCTATAGTCATCGCTTTTCCCTATCTACCCGGATTTAATTCTCCTGCTTTTCAGGGGGTGTCGGTATTTTTAGGGGTGCTATTTTCCTTGGGTTCCACCTCTGCTATCGCTAACGTGGTGGGAGGAATTATCCTCATCTATACCCGCTCTTTTCAACTAGGAGATAAAATTTCTATTGGTGATGTTATTGGAGATGTAATTGAAAAAGGATTATTAGTTACCCGTATTCGCACACCGGCTAATAAAATTATCACGATTCCTAATTCATCGCTGTTAAACACCAATGTGATTAACTTTAGTGTCTCCCAAAGGGAATTCAAAGAGCCTTTAATTTTGCAAACCACGGTCACTCTCGGTTATGATTTACCTTGGCGTAAGGTCCACGCAACCCTGAAAGAAGCAGCCCTAGCAACCCAATTTATTGTCTCAGAACCTGCTCCTTTTGTCTTGCAAACCAGTCTCGATGATTTTTATGTCAGCTATCAGCTAAATGCCTACACCGATCATCCTAACAAAATGGTGTATATTTATTCTGAATTACATCAAAATATTCAGGATAAATGTAACGAAGTCGGTATCGAAATTATGTCTCCTCACTACAAGGCTCTCCGGGATGGCAATCACAGCACTATTCCTGAAAATTATCTGCCAGAAGATTATCAAAGTCCTGCTTTTGGTATTCAGTCAAATCCTCAGAAGTAATAATTTTCCTAATAGCTTTAATCGCTTTTGTCAAGCCCTTTTGAGTTATTGTTGATAATTCTTCACCAAATTCACAGTTAATAGCAGCAATAAATATTCCCCAGGCCCTGGGAGTTTGTTGATAAATTGCTTGAGTTAATGCTAATAAAGAAGCGGGACTTTCTGCATGACCGAAATTATTCCATTCGGTAACTGCCGCTAATTTTTCTATGCGGATATCAGTTTGATTAGATAATACCGCATCAACAAAAATAACTAGAGAAGCATCAGCTATATCGGCTGCTAACTCAGGAGTCAATTGATGGGTAGCGATGACTTGCACATTAGTCCAATTCTCCTCGGCAATAATTTCGGCTATTCTCACTCCCACTCCGTCATCATTTCTTAAAGTATTACCGTAACCGATGAGCAGTATTTTAAAATTATTCATGGTTAAATAGAGGAAACAGGAGTGGGAGGATTTACTTCGTTGCCATGAAAGACGCTGTCAGCGGGAAAAATTAGTTTAAATACTAAGTAGGTGGGTGGAATTAAATATAAGATGAACGTAGGTTGGGTTGAAGCATGAAACCCAACGCTCGCTCATGTTACGCTACCGCTAACCCATCCTACAAATAATTGTGCCTCCCTACTTATAAAAATCTTCGAGATGTTGTTTTAGTTGACGAATTGCCATACTACTATTGCGATTGTCGGCAATTTCTCCCCAGAAAGAAACTAAATTTTCTAGGTTAAAGTTAGGAAAATATTGACTTTGATGGCGAGGGATATACTCTTGATTCTCTAGCCAATAAATATAGAGAGTTTTCTGACGATACAACCAAATTTCAGGCACTTTATAAGGCAGATAATCATCCACATTCGAGTAACTGGTGACATCAATTTCTAATACTAAATCGGGGGGAGGATCATTTACCCAGTCAATTCTGGCTTTCCCTGCTATAGCTGGCCAATGGTCAATATAAAAACTATAATCTGGTTCAATACCACTTGTTTCTGGTAATTCCATGGTTACGGGAGTAAAAGCCTCGTACTCACGCCCCAGATAATCCAATAAGGTGATGATAATATTAGCAATTAAATGGGCATCACGTCCATGCTTAGGAAGTGGAGACATAAGCAAGACTTCTCCATTGTGATATTTGATTTTAGGTCGAGAATTGTCGCCCCTTTGCCGAGACAAAGTTTGATAATCTAGCCAAGTGGCAGGTAATCTCACTAAGGACCCCGCCGGTAGCTCGATTTTATCTAGTGAAACTAAGGCAAACATGGCGCAAGGTTCCAGGTAAATGATCAGAAACGCTGTAAAATAAGTATAGGATATCTTCGATGCTCTCGATACCCAGCTTAACCTAATCGATAAATTAACTGAGTCTGGTAAGAAAACTTAAGCCTTGATAGTAGTTTCTTGATGAGCCAAAAATTATGCTATCGACTAACACAGTTTCCCCCCATATTATTCCCCCTCTCGAAAATGGTGATAGATTAACCCTTCCCGAATTCGAGCGCCGTTATCAAGCAATGACACAGCTAAAAAAAGCTGAATTAATCGCAGGAGTTGTTTATATGGCATCCCCCGTCCGCATCAAAAATCATGGCAATCCTCACGCTCGTATTATCACTTGGTTAGGATACTATTGGTCCGTTACACCGGGGGTAGAATTAGCAGATAATACTACTGTGCGACTGGATGGGGATAATGAACCACAACCGGATGCTTTATTAAGAATAGAAACCGGTGGACAATCAAGCATTAGTGAAGATGGTTATCTGGAAGGTGCGCCGGAATTAATCGTGGAAATTGCCGCTTCTACTGCTTCCTACGATTTACACGAAAAACTCAAAGTTTATCGTCATCATGGAGTGCAAGAGTATATTATCTGGCGAGTAGATGACCAAGAATTGGATTGGTTTCGCTTAACTGATGGGGAATATTTGCCCCTAGAATCAAATCAAGATAAGATATTTTGCTCCCAAGTCTTTCCTGGATTATGGCTGGATAAAAATGCTTTATTATCGGGTAATTTATCCGAAGTTTTGGAGGTGTTAAAGCAAGGAATAGCTAGTCAAGAACACCAAAATTTTTGTCAAACTTTGGCTAATAAATAACCCGGATAAACTTGATTTTTCTCTGAGAACGTAGGTTGGGTTGAAGCATGAAACCCAACGCTAATAAATAACCCAGATAAACTTGATTTTTTTCTTAGTTGCCCAGAGATGGCTCAGAAAGATTAGCTGATTTTTCTTGCCAATCTTGACCGATTTTAATCGTCACATCAGAAGCGAGATTCCCCGTACTTTCCACCAAAACTTCCCCGACACCAAGGCTATTATGCAGGGCAGCAGCCAGGGAATTATCCCCTTTTTGAGCAATAATTTTGGTAGTTTCTAGAATTGGCGATGAAGACTTAGAGACAAAAACATTTTCATAACCCAATGAGCGCAGATAGCTGACTAGAGTTTGCACCGCTTCTGGATTATCGGTGCTGTCTTCCACAGCTATGCGAGTCGGTTGCGTCGTTTCCTCAATGTCAGCCATAAAAGAGCCGTGGTTAAAATGTTGAGCCACTAGCTCTTGAATTTTACTTTGATTGGGCAACCAATAACTGATCCCCTGCCGACCATCACCATTAAAGTCTCCGGGTAGCAGTAGCATTTGCACATCAGCGCGCTGAGTTTTGGAGGCAAAGCCGGCTAGGGCGAGTAACTCCTCTAAACTGAGATTAGTATCGATATGAGTGCGGATAACCTCGATAATATCGGGAATTTTCAATAAAGTTGCTGGTTTTAGGGTTTGTTCCACTAAAGACCGCATTAATTGCTGTTGTCGTTGGATACGACCGATATCGCCGTTAGCATCGTAACGAAAACGGGCAAACTGGAGGAATTTCTCGCCGTTGAGGTGTTGTTCCCCTTTTTTCAGGTCAATGTAGAGGTGTTGACTAAAATCTTTGTACTTCATGTCTTTGGGAACATATACCGTCACCCCCCCCAAAGCATCAATTAATTTTTCCACACCCTGCACATTAATGCGAATATAGCGATCGATAGCCACTCCGTCCAAAAGATGACTAACCGTTTCCGCCGTTAAAGCAGGTCCACCAAGGGCGTTAGCTTCATTGATTTTTTTCTCCCCATAACCCTCGATATCGGTGCGGGTATCCCGGGGGATGGAAAGCATGGTTAACTTCTGTCTTTGGGGGTCAAAACGCAGTAACAGCATGGTATCGGTTAAACCAGCCAAGGAATTAACCGGGGCATGATAACCCAGATCTGGGGTTTGTGCCTCCTTGACATCGGATGTCAACACTTTCGCGCCAACTACCAGAATATTAACGGGACGGTTGAGGGCGGGAAGTTGCAGATTTTGATAGGATATGGCCTGCTGATTGTTAAAAGCGGCGGCTTCTTCGGGACTGAGAGCAGCTTGTCGCAAAGGTGTGGAGGAGAGAGACACAGCCAACATAGCACCGGCCGTAGCGGAAACTAGGGCGCAGCCGGTTAAGCCTAGGGCTGTCAGGAACCATTTACTGGACAATCGCCGCTTTTTAACAGGTTTAGCCGCTAATTTGCCTGATTTTCCGCTTTTAAGCCTTGATTTCGTCTTATTAACCACAAATTGCCTCACACGGTCACTAAATATCTCCCTAAAACCATATTTAAAGAGATAAACTATTTGTTTTCTCAGATACCCGGAAAAGATTATGAAACTAATCGGGTTTTTTAGAGGGTTAGCAGATAATATAGCAGAATCTTTCCTTACAATTGTTCTGCATCGCAATTTTGTCGAAATATCTAGGGTTTGCTGGTGGGGAAGTGGGGTGTGGGGTGTGGGGTGTGGGGTGTGGGGTGTGGGGTGTGACCCCCCCTGCCCCCCCGACATCGGGGGGGCAGGGGGGTGTGGGGTGTGGGGTGTGGGGTGTGGGGTGTGGGGAAGTGGGGAGAATAAATAAAAATAATCTCCTGACGACCGGCTCCTGACTCCTGAATCCTGTCTCCTATCTCCTATCTCCTATCTCCTATCTCCTATCTCCTCATTGGCTGATTTTCTTGTGCAGAAATAACTTTTGTGGTCGATTAAATAACCAATTGATCAACCAACCGTCGGTTTTTTGCAGACGATAACCGCTACTTAAGTACAGTGACTGGGCCGCTAGGTTATTATCGAGAACATGGAGGGAAAGTTCCTCAAAACCCCATTCTCTAGCGATCTGTTCACACTTGAGCAGCAATCTCCGGGCCAGACCGGCACGCCGGCGATCGGGACTAACGGCTAAATTAGAAATATAAGGAATGGGAACAGCTAAAAAAGAACTGGATTTTAAGCCGATTTCCGCCGTAGCGACAATAATTTCCTGATGACCCGTGGCGGTGACGCTGGTTTGACTGACTACCAGACAGTGATAGTAAGGGGTGTCGGCGCGCAATCGTCCCCGTAAGTCCTCGTAAATGCCTAATTTAAAGATAGGACGCAGAAAAGACCAATAATTGGCCGTGGGGAAAAAACTATCGGTGAGAATCTCCGCCAAACTTTTGAGATCTTGGCCTTGGGCCAAACGCACCTCGACGGTAATGGCGGCATTGTCACCGATCGCTTCCGAGTCGGAGGGATGAGACAATAGGTATGAGATAAAACAGGAGTCCACTTTAATCACAGGAGTCGGGAGGGAAGGTGGGGATAACAGTCCTTATCTGGGAAGGGTAAATAGGGGTGGGATTTAGTTGGGGGAATCAAGCATCTATCTTAAGGAGAATACCGCAATTTTTCAAGACTACTGAATCAAAATCTCATCCATTCTACTGCCTATAGCCCCGGCTGGGGGAAAGACCGCTATTTTTCGGGAATTTTTTTTGATCTCCAGGCAATGGCTAATATGGGGCGATGCCGGTCAGAACTAATTTCTTTCTTTTTGGGTCAATTAACTATATTCTTTAATCTAATCTATCCTCCTATCCCCTCCATGATCAAAGAAATTTCCGCTTATTTGCAAGTGTTCCGCAGTCAAAAAATGGCGGCTTTGTTATTCTTAGGTTTCGCTTCTGGATTGCCCTTGTTGCTCACCAGTCGCACCCTGCAAGCTTGGATGACCACCGAAGGAGTTGATCTGAAATCGATCGGTTTATTTAGTTTAGTCGCTCTCCCCTACTCTCTCAAATTTCTTTGGTCTCCCTTACTCGATCGCTATGTTCCCCCGCTGCTTGGTCGTCGTCGCGGTTGGATTTTAATCGCTCAAATTTGTTTAACTTTAGCGATTGCAGCCATGGCTTTTCAACAACCGCAACGATCTTTAGAATTATTGGCAATTAATGCTTTACTGATTGCTTTTTTTAGTGCCAGCCAAGATATTGCCTACGATGCCTATCGCACAGATATTTTAGAAAAATGGGAGATGGGGGCTGGGGTAGCGATCGGGGTTTTAGGTTATCGTTTGGCTTTAATTTTAACTGGTTCGATCGCTTTAATTTTAGCCGATCACTTTCCCTGGCCTCTCGTCTATCTTTTCCTAGCTGGATTGATGGCTTTAACGATTATTTGGTCTTTTTTCGCCCCAGCTACTCCCCCTAGAGATGATACTCCTCAAACTCTTTTAGAGGCAGTTTGGTTGCCTTTCCAAGAGTTTTTTCAACGCTATCGATTAGGTCAAGGAATGGGCATTCTCGCCTTTATTGTTCTCTATCGTTTAGGGGATGCTTTAGTTAATAATATGGTGACTCCTTTTCTCTTAAAAACTGGTTTCAGTCAAACCGATATCGGAGCGATCCAAGGGGGCATGGGCATGATAGCAACTATGGTGGGAGTTTTATTAGGTGGTTCCCTGTTAAGTCGTTGGGGAATTAATCGATCACTCTGGATTTTTGGCGGCTTGCAAGCTATTAGTAATTTAGCCTATTTTATTTTAGCAAATTTAGGGCAAAATTATCCTTTTATGGTCTTAGCTATTAATATTGAAAACTTCTGCGGCGGCTTAGGCACTGCCGCTTTTGTGGCTTTTTTAATGAGTCTTTGCAATGCTCGTTTTACCGCTACTCAGTACGCCCTCTTATCAAGTTTAATGGCCTTTAGTCGCGATATTTTGGTGGCTCCCGCTGGAGTTTTAGCCGAGGCGATCGGTTGGCAATGGTTCTTTTTAATCACAGTAATTGCCGCTTTACCCGGGTTAGCTTTATTGCCTTTATTTGCTCCTTGGCAAGAGGACAATTGAGCTAATTGATGATTTATTCCTCCGATTTCACTCGCATAACTACTAAAGTCATATCGTCACTACTGTCATTTCCTAAACCGGTAAAAGCGGCAACTTTCCCAAATAAATATTCTAGAATCTGTTCGGGATCGGTGTACTTTTGACAGGCTTCTTTAACTGCCGATAGCCAATTTTTCTGATCAAATCTTTCCCCTTTCGAGTTGACTGCATCGGTAAAGCCATCGGTATAATAAATCAGCGTATCTCCCGCTTCTAATTGCACTTGGGCATCATCATAGATAGAATCGGCCTCTAAACCAACTAATGTCCCTTCCGTGTCGAGAGACTCTAACTCTCCCGTTTTGGCCCGCCACCAGAGGGTGGGATAATGGGCGGCATTACTGTAGCCAAGACGGCGCGTCAGGGGATCATACTCGGAATAAAATAATGTCACGAAACGATGAGAATTATCGAGATCGGCATACATAACCCGATTGAGATGACGCAAAATCTGGGCCGGGGAGTGACGATTTAAAACTTCCGCTCGCAACATTCCCCGGGTCATGGTCATCAATAATCCTGCCGGGACACCTTTACCCATGACATCACCGATCACTATACTCCAAGGAGCGGTACTGGCTTCCATTTCCGCCTCCCTTGCCGGTTTAAATTGATCGTAATTGCAGGGGATAAAATCATAATAATCGCCACCAACGCGATTAGCCGTTTGGCAGTGGGCCGCCAATTCTACCCCCTGAATTTTCGGACATTGCCGGGGTAAAAGACGATTTTGGATTTCGGCAGCGATTTCTAACTCTCGATCCTGACGTTCCTTAGAACGTAATTCGATCGTTAATTCATTATTAGCTATAGCCACCGCCGTTTGATCGGCCACTAGCTGCAACAGTTTACGACGGGTGGGTGTCCAACCATAATCGGGATCGCGACTGAAAACGTATAAACGCCCCCGCTCACTATTTTTTACTAAAACAGGCGTACTATAAACCTGCGTACCCTGTCCGAGAGTTTGCCGGATTTTATGGTCGAGACTATCGAGAAGCGATCGATTATTTTTATTCTCAAGTGCCGGTTCTTGGTTTAATTGTCGGATAATTGCCTCTAATTGTCGGCGTAGTTCCCCATTAATTTGATTATCTTGGCAATGGAGTTGATCGAGCGCCACTTGACCCTTATTTTTGCTCAAAATCAACGCCCCTCCCTCCGCGTCTGCCACTCGTGCGGCCATCAAGGGGGTAAGATCGAGGAATTGGTTTAAATTATTGAAACTCCGCAGGGCAAAACCGAGGGAACTTAAGAGATTTTGAACTTTGTTTTGTTCGCGATATAAACTGGCGACTAACTCTTTTAAGGCTAAAATTGGCTTGATATCGGTACTGTGATCGCCCATATTGACGGTGGGAGTGGTGAGGGTGTCGCTCGGTTCCGGCTCAGAAAGCATAAAATGATCTTTGTGGCGGTGACATGATTATAGCTAGATGGTCATTGGGTTATGACCTGTTTAAGTCTAACAGTATAGTCGATCTTTTCCTGACCGCCACAATTTAACCCTGATGTTTTACTATTTCTGTGGGTGCATCTCATTTTTGTCAATCTACTAAGTTGGGATTTTTCAGGGGAAACTCCCTTTTAAAATTGGGCATTGCTTTCGATTTTATCACTCAATCCCAGCTTTTGGGGGGTAGAACCCCTCAAACCCTGGAGCGCATTAGTTTTTCGGTGGGATGCTTACAGAAAGCTGTTGATATATTTGTCATCATTTAAAAGTCACTGATAATTGCTGATTGTCGGTATTTCTGCAAATGTGAGATGCACCCCATTTTTGTTTTGTCACACCGAAGTCTGAGGCTGATAGCTTGACCTTATAATAATTAGGAATATGTAACTCAATCAACTGACTTTATGACCTTGCCTCTCGATGTTCCCACGGCGATTAATCAACGTCGTTCCATTAAAACTTTTACCACCGATCCGATCGCCCCGGAAGTGCTGAAAACCCTAGTAGAATTAACCGTTGCCGCACCTAGTAGTTTCAACATCCAAGATTGGCGAATTATTTTAGTACAAGATGAGGCACAAAAGGCTGCTTTAGCTGAGGCCGCTTGGGGACAAAAGCAAATTATCCAAGCGCCGGTTACTTTTGTTTTCGCTGCCGATGCTGCCGCAGGAGGAGGAGATCTAACTCCTATCTATGAACAGGCTCTCAGTACGGGTGCTTGGAGCGAAGGCACGGTAAAATATTTTCAACAGGCAATCCCAGGATTTCAAAAGGATTTGGGCGAAAAAACCCGGGAATACGCGATTAAAGATGCGATGATCGCCGCTACTCATCTGGTTTTAGCTGCCGAAAGTCTCGGTTTATCTAGTTGTTTTCTTAACGGTTGGATTGAGGACAAGGTAAAAGCTGTGATCGGTGCTGCCGATCATCCCCATCTGGCGATCGCTGTTGTCGTTCCCATCGGTTACGCGGCGGAACCGCGGCTTAATCCGGGGCGTTTACCCTTAGATTACAATGTTTTTGTGGATCGCTTGGGTAATCCCTATCAAATCTAAACTTTAGCGATGACTTTCTCTCCCTCAGCTTGGTTAACGCCCTTTTTTAACACTCCCCTTTGGCGCGCTGGGGGTGTGTCCATCACTCTTGGTTGGATTATTGGTACTCTTGTATTGTTTGTCCTTGTCACTTGTCTGACGATCGCTTTTAAAAGTTTACTAAAAAATCGTCTGCTGAAAAGTATTGGTTTTGATGAGGGTAATCGAGAAGCGATCGCGACTCTGGCTAGTTTCGCTTTTGGGGCTTTTGGTTATATTATCGCCCTACAATTGACTGGATTTAATCTCGCTTCGATCGCTGTTTTAGCCGGTGGTTTGGGGGTGGGTATCGGTTTCGGTTTGCAGGAGTTAACCAAAAATCTCACCAGTGGTTTAACTTTGTTGGTGGAACGCAAGTTAAAAGTGGGCGATTTTATCGAATTTGAGCAAACAAAGGGTTATATCCGGGAAATATCGATTCGTTCTACCACCATTCGCACTGTTGATGGTGCAGAGTTAATCGTTCCTAACACAATCCTAACTAGCAATCGCGTCCAGAATTGGCATTATACCGACTCGCGCATTCGAGTTATTGTACCGGTGGGAGTTGCCTACGGTACGGATCCTTTGATAGTAACGGAAATTCTGCTGCAATCAGCCTATATGTCGGGAGAAATTGCCTTTAATCCGCTTCCCAAGGTGATTTTTAACGGTTTTGGTGATAGTGCTTTAAATTTTGAGTTGTGGGTATGGGTGGAAAAAGTCGAACAGGCCGTTTTTCTGAGAAGTTCCCTACACTTCATTATCGAGCATAATCTGCGTCATCGGGGCATAACGATTCCTTTTCCCCAGCGAGAGTTATGGTTGCATAATACCGACAGTTTTGAGGCAGTTAAGGAACAGGATCAGGAGATAGTTAAACCTGCAAAACCGCTATCGTTAAAAGAAATGTTATTGGAGGTGAGTTACTTTAAACATTTTAACGATCTGCAATTGCGTGTATTAATTGAAATGGGTTGTCGTCAACATCTCCAGGACGGGGAGATTTTAATTAGACAGGGAGAAAGAACTAATTATTTCTGTATTGTTTTGCAGGGACAAGTGGATGCTTTTTATGAAAACGATAAAATCAGTCGTAAAATTTTTACTTTTAATAAAGGGCAATATTTTGGGGAATTACCGTTAATATTAGAGGTTCCCTATCCCACCACTATGCAAGCAGTGGGGGAAACCTTGTTATTTTTGCTCGATCGTCAGGGTTTTCAGCATCTTATCACTACTTATCCGGCTCTAGCGGAGGAATTCACTCAGGCACTCGCCCAACGTCAAGAGGAATTGCGCGAATGTCAGCAGAAATTGCGAGAAATGGGTCTTTTAGACTCGGAAGACCTGAAAAATCCCGTCTCTTGGCTGCGACAACGGTTAAAGAGCTTTTTTACGGCTTAAAAGGGGATGAGAACAAATTTACAGCCTTTCTCCTATAGCAGTTATCTTAATAATGAGGTACGAAGTCTGGTGGTTTTAGGAAACAGGCAACGCCAGAAGCGGCACAGTAGCTGGTCGTCTGGGAATGATGCCAAATCCCGTCATACTTGATCTTTATCTCAAATGTCGGGGTGAAAACCCTAGACCTCTTGTAAAAATCAAAAATTGTTGTTAGGGTTAGGAGTCAGTAGCCAGTAGCCAGTAGTCAGCAGAATTAAGAATGAATAATAATCAATTAAATGGTCTATTTACCGATTTTATGCCATTTAATCCTTATTTTTGACGTTTTTGAACCCTCAAAAATTAATTATGCAAGAGGTTTCCTCACTTTTAGCGACGGTGTTGCCTAATGTCTTTTCACAGTTTACTGATTACTGTTTACTGTTTACTGGACGGCTACGCCGTGCCTTTGGCAACACTGAAAACTCCCCTGACCCGATCGACAACATTTTTCAGGGTGATAGGATAAGCTGGAATTATCGAAACCGTAGAAATAATAGATAAAATGAGTAATCTCCTCTGGCCGCCTTTTCTCAAGAAAGCTTACCGTCAAGAACCAATAACTAGCTTTATCTTTACCGCAGCGGCAGTAGATGTCATCATCGGGGTTCTAGGACAAAGATGGACACTGCTATCTTTAGGGGCAACGATTATGGCGATCGCTATCTTCGCTCGGTGGCAACAGAGCCAAAAAACTGAGGCAATCAACAAAGAAGAAGCAGCAAGATATTATTTACCGCCCCAATCGGGTCAAGTGGCTTTACCAACCCTGAAAAACGAAAAAAATCGACCTTCTTAGCTCAGAAATCTGACCTTGTTTGGCAATCAATCCCCTCAAAGGCTAGAATCTATAGCACGGTTCATTTGTTAATATTCAAGTAAATTTATGAAATTCCGATTTATGGGTGGGGAGAAAATTGTCGGGGCAATTGTGGTCAGTGTCTTAACCACGCTGACAATCGGGCAACATCAGCTTAGTCATGCCCAAAATCCCATTGCCCCCCCTAAACCCGCGGCTGAAAGTGGCGAAAAAACCCCAGAAACTATCCTAGTAGAAGGTTTAGGCAGACTTACCCTCGCTAAAACCTTAGAAGGGCAACAATCCACCCCTAATGCTCTGATTTTCAGTCCCGATAACCAATTGGTTCTCGCTGGCGGTAGTGATACGGATCCTCTCCTGAGAATTTGGTCGGTAAAAACAGGGCAAAAAGTCTCCCAAACTCGCGCCCAAAGAACCAGCGTCAAAGCTTTAGCCATTAGTCCCAACGAAAGATTATTAGTTAGTAGCGGTTTAGATGGTTCCATTAATTTTTGGAATCTGCTGGAAGGCAAGTATTTAGGAATTGCCCTCGAACACGGTAATACTGTCCTCGCCCTTACGGTTACTCCCGATGGTAAAACGTTAATTAGTGGTGGTTTGGAAGGAATTCGCCTCTGGACAGTGCAACCCCCCCGCCGTCCCCTCTATCGTTTAAATTGGGTGGGTAATTTTGTTTATTCCCTAGGGATGAAATCCGATGGTGTCACCCTTGCCAGTGGTCATGAAAACGGTGAGGTAAATTTTTGGGACATCCGCGAGGGCAAATTTTTATCGAAATTTTCCGCCCATCCCCAAGCGGTTAGCAAGCTTTTATACACTCCCGACGGCAAAAATTTAATTACGGGTAGTTTAGACCGCACGATTAAAATCTGGGATACGAGCAATAATCAGTTATTATTTACCCTCGTCGGTCATACGGCCCGAATTCGCTCCCTGGCACTCCATCCTAACGGACAAATTCTCGCTAGTGCCAGTAATGACGGGGTGCGTTTATGGGATGTGACGACGGGTAAACAGTTGGCCTGGTTTGATAATAATTCCGACTGGGTGGAATCCCTGGCTTTTAGTCCCGATGGGCAGTATTTGGCTAGTGGTAATTATGATTTTAAAATTCGCCTCTGGCAATTCGTCCGTTAGGCAAAAATAGCTTCATTTAGCCTTTAACCACTTCTAGAAAAGCCGATTTAGCCGCTGCCTGTTCCGCTGCTTTTTTGCTTCTGCCAGTTCCCACTCCTAATTTCTGCTCATTTAACCACACTTCCGCACAAAAACGTTCTTGATCTAAGCCATTGATTTCTTTTACTAAATATTGCGGCAGTTTTTTGTATGTTGCTTGTGTCCACTCCTGCAAGGCATCCTTATAATTCTGTCGGGCCGGATCTCGACGAATTTCGGCCGCTTTTTCCCTTAGTGGCTCATCTAGCCAAGAACGCACTAAAACCATAGTCTGTGTACTAAGATATAATGCTCCCAAGACCGCCTCAAAAGCGTCTGCTAGTCGGGAAATTCGCCCCGCCCGATCGATACTCGTACTACTTGATACCAACAAATAACGCTCGAAACCGTAGCGATCCGCAAATTCCGCCAAAGTGCGATCGCTAACCATCATCGATCGCAGGGCGGCAAATTCTCCCACTAGCGCCTCCGGATAGGTTTCTAACAATACCTCCGCCGCCACCAGTCTTACCACAGAATCGCCCACAAATTCCAATTGTTCATAATTCTTATCACGGGAAATACTGGGATGAGTTAGGGCTAAATCTAATAAATCCCACCTGACGGGGACATCAGCCGATAAACCCAGCTTTTCCACGAGGGTTTTTAATTGTTTTTGGCGACGCGGATCACTTAAGGACATGGGAGCGGGAATTATAAATTATGAATTATAAATTATGAATTATGAAGTGGGGAGATTTTTTTCAATGATCAGTAAAAAGTAAAAAGTAAACAGTAAACAGTGAAATGGTAACAAAGGCCGAATGTCAAGTCTAATTTGTTAAGCTAAAAGCTTTGATGTACTTAGTTTCTACCCTTCTTTTTAGGTAGGAGATTTGCCAGATTCTTTTTTGGAGCCTCTTGCCTTTTGCCTTCAGTAGCTGATCACTGATAACTGATTACTGATAACTGATAACTGATAAAGGAGAGAGTCAGACATAAGCCGAATTCTGTATTTCCCAACAGCAGTAAAATCGCTTTTACCTTTGTTGGAATAGAGGTTATCTATCTGGGATAATTGTCACCAATTACCTCAAGCGGTTCCTAAAAACGGGACAGGAAAAAGACCAACCTTTGTCCCTCCACCTTGCTCCCCACCGGGGTTTACCGAGCCAGTACCTCTCGATACTGCTGGTGCGCTCTTACCGCACCTTTGCACCCTTACCCCCAATCAGTTATCAGTTATCAGTTATCAGTTATCAGTGGAAAGTTATCAGTGAATTTACTTTCGTTACTGATTACTGTTTACTGATTACTGAAAAAAGGGGGCGGTATTTTTCTGTGGCACTATCCTCACGCTCACGCGCACTGGACGTTATCCAGCAAGTGTGGTCTTTCGGGAGTTCGGACTTTCCTCGGAATCATTGATAAAATGATCCCGCAACCTCTAGACCAACTCTCTCCTATTCTCTAGTATGACTTACCAGAGACTCGATCGCTCATATATCCCAGTCAATAATCAGTGATCAGTAAACAGTAAACAGTGAACAGTGAAAAGACAGCAGGAAACTGCTATTTAATACTGCTCGCTTAATAGACCTCTTGTAAAAATCAAAAATTGTTGTTAGGGTTAGGAGTCAGTAGCCAGTAGTCAGTAGTCAGGAGAATTAAGAATGAATAATAATCAGTTAAATGGTCTATTTACAGACTTTATGCCATTTAATCCTTATTTTTGCCGTTTTTGAACCCTTAAAAATTAATTATGCAAGAGGTTTAATACATACTGCTCACTTAAAACTCAAATCTGATAACTGATAACTGATAACTGATAACTGATAACTGATCAATGTCGATCGCTCTCAACGTTAACATCAAAGGTAATGGCTATCCGATTCTCTGTCTGCACGGTCATCCCGGTTCGGCAGCAAGTATGTCTGTATTTACTGACCACTTTTGCCAACGCTGGCAAACCCTGGCCCCGGATCTGCGCGGTTACGGTAAAAGTCGTTATCGCCGGGATTTTCAGCTAGAAGAACATCTAGAGGATTTAATCGGACTACTCGATCGCCAAAAAATCCAGCAATGTTTAATTCTCGGTTGGTCTTTGGGGGGTATAATTGCCCTGGAATTAGTATTGCGGCATCCCGATCGCTTTCCCGGTTTAATTCTCGTGGCCTCGGCTGCGCGGCCTTGGGGTAGTCATCCTCCTGTCCGCACCACAGATTTAGTTTTGACGGGGATGGCGGCAATTCTCAATCAGATCAAACCGGGATGGCGTTGGAATATTGATACTTTTGCTCGTCGTTCCCTGTTTCAGTATCTTTTTTCACAACATCAAGCGCTATCCTATCGCTATCTTGCTCAAGATGCTGTTCCCGCCTACTTAGGCACTTCTCCCGCTGCTAATCGCGCTTTAAATCGGGCTTTAAAAAAAGGTAACAATTGTTTAAAATCTCTTGACAAAATCACAATTCCCTGCTTAGTTCTAGCGGGAGCAAATGATCGCCATATTACCAGTGCCTCGAGCCAAGAAACGGCCGAAAAACTAAAACTGTCTCAGTGGAAATGTTACCCAGATACGGCCCATCTGTTCCCCTGGGAAATCCCCGACTTAGTTTTAGGGGACATTGATGCTTGGTTAGCGGAGCATTTTAGCGATAAACTGGCAAAGTGAAGTGAAAACTACTGCCGTGGTCGGGGACACTATCCACCCAAATTTGACCGTAGTGGGCGCGAATAATCTTGCGACAGACCGATAAACCGATGCCATAACCTTCTTTACCCTCATCCCGTTTGAGACGCACATGACCCTCAAAAATATGCTCTTGTTTCTCTTCGGGAATGCCGGGGCCAGTATCACTGATGCTCACCTGTACTTTTTGAGTAGTACGATGGAGGACAGAAAGGGTAATTGCGCCGCCAGCGGGAGTATATTTGATCCCATTCTCCAAGAGATTAATAATCACCTGTCGGATTAACTCCTCATCAGCATAGACGGGGGGCAAATCTTGGGGGATATCGCTTTGGAGAATTAAAGTCTTTTCCTGAAAAGTATCGGTAAATTGAGACAAAATTTCCTGACAAAGAGCTTGCAGATAAAATTTACTCTGGTGGAGAGTGAATTGCGCCGCCATGCTCTTAGAAGCTTGCAGAATATCCGTGATCAAACGGTTCATAATCCGGAACTGTTTGCGGGCCTGTTGGTGCAGTTGTTCTCGTAATTGCAGACTGCGCTCCGTATCCGGTTGATGATAGGCTAATTCTAGGGTTTCCACAGCGATGGAAGCAGCGGTGAGAGGACTGCGTAAATCGTGGGCTAACATAGCCAAAATTTGGTCTTTAAATTTTAATTGTTCTAATAATTCTTCCTTTTCCTGTTTAAGACGAAAAACCTCATCGGCGATGCGGATGAGTTCGCCCGAATGTTCCACCTCTTGACGTTGTTCATCCTCAGCGTGATGATTTTTGACCTCCTCTTTAATCCCTTTTTGCCAACGTACCAACCATTTTTTAAACTGTTCCACCAGATTACTGCCCGCGAGGGTATGACGGGGGCCGGGGGCAATTTTGACCAAGGCTGGGGTAGCTACAAGGCGAAAATGTTCGACTAAATGAGGTTGCTGGCGAATTTCGATGATCTGTAGGTCAATCGGGTAATCAGACTTTAAAGACTGGAGATAGGACTGAATTTGACGGATAATTTCTTGAGAACTGGGACGGTCATCAACAAATAGCAAAAGTTGAATCGAGAGAGGCGTTGTCGTCTCTCTCCCTAAAGCAGTCAGTGGCTCGTTAGATGGGAGCATCGGAAAATTAGTAAACCTAGGGATTAACGGGATTGATCGATCATCGATCGACTTTTATCATATTCTTTATTGTAGAAGCTTAAGATAGTATAAAATCTACTCAACCTAATCTTAAAGTTTTATTCCTTAATTCTAAGAAGAAATCCTATGGCTTTTGGCTATGTTGCCCTAGTTCTCCACGCGCATCTCCCTTTCGTCCGCCATCCCGAAAGCGATTACGTCCTCGAAGAAGAATGGTTATACGAAGCAATCACAGAAACCTACATCCCTCTCCTGCAAGTTTTTGAAGGTCTCAAACGGGACGGTATCGATTTTAAAATGACCATGAGCATGACTCCGCCGTTGGTGTCGATGCTGCGGGATCCGTTACTGCAAGAGCGCTATGAAGAACACTTAGGTAAGTTAGAAGAATTAATTGCTAAAGAAATCGACCATAATCAACATAATGGCCATATTCGCTACTTAGCCGAATATTACGCTGAATCCTTCCAAAGTATCCGACAAACTTGGGAAAAATACGATCGAGATCTGGTCAAAGCTTTTAAACAATTCCTCGACAGTAATAACCTAGAAATTATCACCTGTGGTGCGACCCATGGTTATATGCCCCTGATGAAAATGTACCCGCAAGCGGTGTGGGCGCAAATTGAGGTGGCCTGTCAACACTACGAGGAAAATTTCGGTCGTCGTCCCAAGGGCATTTGGTTGCCGGAATGTGCGTACTACGAAGGGGTAGAAAGAATGTTAGCCGATGCGGGCATTCGTTATTTCCTCGTCGATGGCCACGGTATTCTCTACGGTCGTCCGCGCCCCCGTTACGGCAGTTACGCGCCCATTTTCACGGAAACCGGGGTGGCCGCTTTCGGTCGTGACCACGAATCTTCCCAACAGGTTTGGTCTTCCCAAGTCGGTTATCCAGGGGATATAGTTTATCGGGAATTCTATAAAGATTTGGGCTGGGAAGCGGAATACGAATATATTAAGCCCTATATCATGCCCAACGGTCAACGCAAGAATATAGGCATCAAATACCACAAAATTACTAGCCGGGACGGTGGTTTATCGGAAAAAGGGCTTTATGACCCCTACTGGGCCAAAGAAAAAGCCGCCGAACACGCGGGCAATTTTATGTATAATCGCGAGCGGCAAGTGGAGAGTTTAGCCGGAATTATGGGCCGTCCTCCCCTAGTTGTTTCCCCTTACGATGCCGAGTTATTTGGTCACTGGTGGTATGAGGGACCCTGGTTTATTGATTTTCTGTTCCGCAAGTCCTGGTATGACCAAAATATCTACCAAATGACCCATTTAGCCGATTATCTCCGGTCTAACCCGACCCAGCAGGTCTGTCGTCCTTCCCAATCCAGTTGGGGTTATAAGGGTTTCCATGAATACTGGCTGAATGAAACCAACGCTTGGATCTATCCTCACCTGCACAAAGGCACGGAACGGATGATTGAATTAAGTCATCATGAAGCGGAGGATGAATTGCAGGAACGGGCTTTAAATCAGGCAGCCCGGGAGTTATTATTAGCGCAATCTTCTGACTGGGCTTTTATTATGCGAACTGGTACAATGGTTCCCTATGCTGTCCGGCGCACTCGTTCCCACCTGCTGCGGTTAAATAAAATCTATGAAGATGTGAAATCCGAGAAGATTGATGCTGGTTGGCTGGAAAAAGTCGAGGAAATCGATAATATTTTCCCCAATATCGATTATCGCGTCTATCGACCTCTGTAATCTGCCTCTGTAATCTGGGTGATACTAAATCCGTTGAGTAACGCACAGAAAACGGGTTTCTCGGAGAAACCCGTTTTCTGCTCATGCACTCATGCAAAAAGGGGAATAAATAATCAGTCTTTAATAACCAGATTTAGTATGAATAGTATAGGGTTGGCTGAATAAATCTAAAAACTTTGTTGGGTAAGACTTTTAGACTTTTTAGCCATCAAAAAGTACCGGATCTGGGAGTGATCGGGGGCAGAAATTCAGGTACTTTTTCCCTGAAAATGGGTAAAACCCTACACCCTGCCCCCACCAAAAAACTTTTTCGGCAGACCCTAGTTAATACCCTCCCTAATTTTTTAGGGCTGCGCGGGTAATTCCGAGGCTAATTTGGCCAAAATTTTGGGTTTAAGTTCATCAAGTTTCTGTTTTAGCATCCGCTTGCTAATTTGCGGGTTGCCACCCTGGCCCGATTGACTATCGGTCAGCCATTGCTGCAAAATTTGGCGTTGATTGGCGGGAATATTAGCGGTGATCACATTTTCACAGATGTTGCCGCCTTCGAGGGAGAAAAATAAAATCCAGTATTGACCGGTTTCGCCGAGGGTTTTGGTCATTTTTTGACCCTGGGGGGTTTTTAAGTCCAAATAACAGGGCAACCAACGGGGTCCCTGTTGACGATGATAGAGGACAGTAATCCAGAGAATCATCGGGTGGGGTGCGGGTAAAAAGAGGAATTGATTGTAACGGACACTAGCAACCCGGACGGGGATATCCTCTCGATCCAACATTACCCATAAACTGGCAAAAACGCCGTCAGCAGCCTTGATACAGCGTGGGAAGACAATTTTTTGGCGGGGTTTGTCCTCGGGCCAACTGGACTTGAGACAGACATCCTTGGCATTAGCAGCAGAAGCAGTGGTTTGATCTAAATCATGAAGGGTTTTGATTCTAGTGGTGTAATCGTCGATTTTTTTGACTATTTCATCGACACGATTCAATTTGTTGGGTTGAGCATTTTTGGCTAGGGGTTCGAGTCGTTCGAGAACTTGTAGTATATCTGTAACACTTTGTGGGCGATCGCTGGGTGATTTGGCTAAACAGCGTAGGATTAACTGTTCTAATTCTGGCGGTAATTGCAAGCTAGAATTAAAGGGACGGGGTTCGACGTAGTGGTGAACCTCATACCAACCGCCAAAGGAGAGATTATCGGGAAAAAGGGGCGTTTCTCCCGTGATCATCTCGTACATCACAATCCCGAAACTGTAGATATCGGAACGATGATCGAGTTCTTTACCTTCCATCTGTTCTGGGGAACAATAGGCTAAGGTTCCCATAAACGATTGGGTTTGGGATTCTCCCGATTGGATGAGTTTAGCGATGCCAAAATCGAGAATTTTCACCAATTCCCCCAATCCCGAATCCTGAATCACGATAATATTGCCTGGTTTGATGTCCCGGTGAATAATCGGACAGCTCTCGCCTTGGAAGATAATACCCTTATGGGCGCATTCCAAGCCGAAACAAATCTGACGGGTGAGATTGAGGAAACGCGAGAGAGGCAGTGGGTGATATTTGATGATTTCACTCATGCTTTCCCCCTGCAAAAATTCCATGACGTAGAAGGGGACTTCCTTTTCATCTACACCATAATCACGAACTTTAACAATATGAATACTTTTTTCGCCTAAAAGTGCCGAAATAGTCGCCTCTCGCTCGAAACGATCGCGCATCCTTTGGTTGAGGAGAGTTTGCGAGAGGAATTTCACGGCGACGGTTACGCCCCCTAAGAGTTTATCTGCTGCTCGATATACTTGTCCCATGGCACCGCTACCGATCAACTCGACCAGTTGGTATCGATTGGCAAGTAAACTCCGATGTCTAGATTCTGCCGACATAGCTAGGCTACTGTGTTAATTATAGTGAGTCTGGTGGAAAGAGTTTCTTAAGAACCGCTGCAATCCCTGGGTGATCGAGAGGACTTAACCTGAGAATGCCCTTTTTTCGGGCTAAAAGCATGATTGTTAAGATATATTTTCAGGCATTTTTAGTCCTTGCCCCTTGCATAATCAATTTTTGGGGGTTGAAAAAAATGAAAAAACTAAGTATAAAGTAGCATAAAATCTCTAAATAGACCATTTAATTGATTATTACGACCACTGACTCCGTTCGGACCTCGGCGTGAGCTTTTGTCGAACGCTGAGTTCACGGCCGAAGCCTGCCTACTGACTCCTAAACAGATGCTACATTGAAATCCCTAACCCCCGTAAAACTTTTTTGCCGCAAGTGACCGATCTGGGTAATAATTCTTTAATAAAGATTTGTAAACTTAAAAATGATTATCCCTTCGCAGTGCTAGAGATTTAATGAGACGACTAATTGCGATCGAAAAAGCTCTGCTCATCGGTCATATTGTATCGATGGCTTTTGGACTAGCGGGATTGTTGCTAGTTCTGCCCCATCCCGAGTTTGTGGCCAATTTACCGGATTTTGGCAAAACCGTCTTTGCTTGGTCAATGGCCGGCGGGGGTGTGGTGTATATGGTGTTAGGAATGGCAGCGGTGGCTGTTTATGCCTATCGGACTCTAGGAGTGTGGCACTGGTTAGGATTCATGGTTCCTGCTATCAGTTTATCCCTTTGTAGCGAACTTTTGGGAACCAGTACCGGCTTTCCTTTCGGTCATTATCGTTATCTTTCGGGCTTAGGTTACAAAATTGCGGATTTAGTACCCTTTACTATCCCCCTATCTTGGTTTTATCTCGGTTTTAGTGCCTATATCATCGCTCGCGTCGGTTTATCCACTCTTGCTATACCCCAGTGGCTACAAAATCTAGCAGCGATCGCTATCGGGGCGGTATTATTAACTTCCTGGGATTTTGTCCTAGATCCGGCCATGAGTCAAACTACCATCCCCTTCTGGATTTGGGAACAACCGGGGGCCTTCTTTGGGATGCCCTATGAAAATTTTGCCGGTTGGTTCGGTACAGGCTGTGTTTTTATGACGGTAGCCACTTTAATCTGGCAAGTGCAACCGGTGAAACTGCCAAGTCAAGATTTAACCCTGCCTTTTGTGATGTATTTAGGTAATTTTGGCTTTGCTACGGTCATGAGTATGGGTGCTGGTATTTATCCGCCGATTTTCTTAGGATTACTCACCGGTATTCTGCCTTTAACACTCCTCTATAATCGCGCCAAGACTGTTGCTTCCGGGCAAACAGTGGCAACCAGCGAAGTAACAACCCTAAAAATCCCCGTTGTTTCGGTGAGAGGAGCCAAATAAGTTGTTAACTGAGATAATTCTCGGTGCATTCTGCCTGGGGCTACTGCTGTCTCAGGCTGTTGCCTTTTTTATCCTTCTTTCCCGTTTGCTAAAAGGGGCGCGTCGTCGTCCTCCCCTGACTCCCCAACCCCCCACCCCGGAGATGTTAGGGACAGTAAGCGTGATTGTGCCGACGTTAAACGAAGTGGCCAGGATTGACGGTTGTTTACGGGGATTGAGTCAACAGAGTTACGAAGTGCGAGAAATTCTGATTGTCGATAGCAATTCCCAAGATGGTACGCGGGAAAAAGTCAAAGAGATAGCGGCAAAAGACCCCCGCTTTCGCTTGAAAACCGATTATCCTTTGCCCCCCGATTGGGTAGGTCGTCCCTGGGCGTTACACAATGGTTTTTTGTTTAGTTCTCCTAAAAGTGACTGGATTTTGGGCATTGATGCCGATACCCAACCCCAAGCAAATTTAGTCGCTAGTTTGGTCAAAGCTGCGATCGCAGAAGGTTACGATTTAGTTTCCCTGTCGCCGCAATTTATCCTCTCCTATCCGGGAGAATGGTGGTTACAGCCAGCTTTATTGATGACTTTGCTCTATCGCTTTGATGCGGCCGGAGTGCGCGAGCAAGATCCCGAAAGAGTGATGGCCAATGGTCAATGTTTTCTCTGTCGGCGGTCAGTTTTAGCGGCTTTAGACGGTTATAGCGGGGCAAAAGGTTCTTTTTGCGATGATGTCACCCTGGCCCGTCTAGCGGCGACGAAAGGCTATCGGGTGGGATTTCTCGATGGGGCGAAGTTGATTCGCGTGCGGATGTACGAAGGACTTAAGGAAACTTGGCGCGAATGGGGCAGATCCCTTGACCTCAAAGATGCCTCCTATCAGGGGCAATTATGGGGCGATTTAGCTTTATTAGCTCTTACTCAGGGATTACCGATAATTATCACCCCTTTACTGCTCACAGCTTTGATTTTTGGCTACGATTTCCTGAGTTTAAAAATTGTCTTGACTTTAAACCTGCTGCTGTTATTGATTCGTTTTGCCCTTTTATTGGCTGTCTCTCCTAGCTACTATCGGGGCGAAAAAGTCAATCTATCTTCGGGATTATTTTGGCTATCTCCCCTAGCGGATCCGCTGGCAGTTATCCGCATTTTTATTTCTGCTTTTACCCGTCCCCAAAGTTGGCGCGGTCGATTGTATTAAAAATGTTAGGGTGAAGGCCCTCAGAAGTTTCGTAGAAACCCAACTTTAAGGGTTTCTTTTATGAAGTTTGCATAATTTTTCCCTATTAAATTTGAATATTTAAGGTTTGGAGTTGTTGATTGATCTAATCAGTAACCTTGGTGGCATCGGTTTCAATCACTTTTTTAGCAAGTAAAAGTTCTTCTACTAATTTTTCCAACTCTTTCCCTTGGCTACTATTTCTTATATATTTTCTAATATCTTGACGAATATTAGCAAAATAAACATCTCTCAATTCAAGTTGAGAAATATCTTTTTCTAGGGCTTGACCAATTTGTGAGATTTTAAGATGCAATTGATCTTGAGGATTAAATTTAGGTATGTTAAGTTTCCAGACGTGCTTATGTATGTCTCTTTCATCCTTTCCATAGGACATTAAAGGACGAGTTTCTAAAGTTGTAATCTCTGCATTTAAGATTGCACATAAATAATGGGATTCTTCTAGTCCTTCAGTCGTTGCCCAATACAGTTTACTATCAATAATAGCTTGTCTATTGGATAATCTAGCCGCACAAATGTGCATTCCAGAGGTTGCATATAAAATTCTTTCTTTTGGTATGGGGAACTGCTGAGTCAGCTTGCTCATATAATCAATTTGTTCAATCAAAGATAAGCGGGTACTACTAGATTTGTTTGCTGTCCATATTTCTTCTGCTTTGCGCCACCAAGCACATAAGCCAGGATACATATCAATTAACTCAGATTCTCCATTCATTAAGACTTTTCCATTCCAAGGAATAACTGCTAATTCGGGTTCTTGACAACGAAAAGGTACAATAGATGCCCCTGTATATAAAGGTCTGATAAAATCACTTTCAATTGTTCCTTCTAAAGTAGGAAGATCTTTCCAGGGTTTTTTCTCATTAGCAGATCTTTTTGACTGAACTAACTTACGTCCAGAAGCTAAACCTAACGGACTAGATATTTTTTCTTCAACAAATAAAAGAACTTTAGGAACTATTGTAGCTCCCTGGGAAAATTGGGAATGATAGGGAGAAATTTTATTTTCTGAGCCTATTTTTATTTCTTCCTTAGGGAATTTAAGGGATTTTTTAATCACGCTCCACGATGATTTAGGTTCGTTGATTTTTCCTGTCCAATATTCAGCAATCAAAGGCATTTTTACAGGTTTTTGAGACCTCTTACCAAAAATAACCGATGCACCTCTAGGAAAAAAATGGGGTCTTAGTCTTCGTAAATCCCAAGATTCTGCAAATTCAACGTATGTTGTTGCTCCTTTCCCTAGGCAATAATTCCCCTCTCGAAATCCTCCAAAATATTCTCTATCCGTTACTGAATTAGGCATCACAAAAGCAAACTTGCCACCTTCACCCAAATAAGTTTCAATAGTTTTAGCGACAAACAATGCTGAAAGATCTTGATGTGTGGCATTCTTTGCCCCATGCCAAAGCGATCGCTCTTCACTCATTTCCTTAAATGATTGTTGCATCTCTTTAGGCATATGCCGATAAGAAAGCCAGGGCGGATTTCCAATTAGAATATCAACCCGATTTTGCGGCAAACTCAACCAAACAGGACGGACCAAATTACGCACATAATAGCTCCAAATATGATCCCGTCCGCTTTCATGGAGTTCACACATAACGGAAAATGTACTTTTAATCGTCTCATGAAACTTTTCAGGGATAGCTAATCGCCGAAATACCCCCGTTAAAGAAGGTATCGGTTTACCGTAATCTTTTTGAGTAGCTTTATCTGCTAATTCTTTTACAAGCTCATCAAAAGTATGGGAACTTTTTAGAAGCTCATGGGGAAAACGTAACTCCGATTTAAATAACTGTCCTTCACTATCCGTTTCAATAATGACGTGATCTCTTGACCATAGATCATATTGCTTTTGTCGCCATTGCATAGAATCAGCCAAATAAACAGGAATATTAATTTCCCCTCTGCTTGGATTAGTCAAATTATCACGACCAATTGCCAAAAGATAAGTTACACGAGCTAACGTTACTGCGACTGGATGAATATCAAAGCCAATAACATTCCTTGCCAAAGTTTCAAGAGATTCACGCAGAGACAATTTCTCTTGCGCTGCTTTTTTAAAAAGATTTTTAACCGCATGAAACAAGAAAGTTCCAGAACCGCAAGACGGATCTAAAACACGCTTATTTAAGGGGTCTTTAATTGTTTTTTCAACAATAGCCTCCGCCAGCCAGTCTGGTGTGTAATACTCTCCTAATTGTTTTCTTAATTCCTGAGCAATGATTGATTCATATAAGACTTTCATAATGTCATAGGCCACTTCCCCCCAATTAAAACGAGAAATTTTACGAGCTAATGAACGAATAAAAATATCACCTTCCTCAACTTCTATCACCCAATCAAAAAAGTCGCTTTCAATTACGCCATAAATACCGCTAATCTCAAACTGAGAACCTGATAAAAGAGAAGCGGGCGATAAATCATTAACATTTAGACCTAAAACAGCATGAGCAATAATTTCAGATACATTCACCAGTAACGTATGCTCAACGAATAATTCATCACTATCTTTGAATTGACTACCTAACGCTGTCGTCAGAAGTTTCGCCCATAATAGACGCTTCATTTTTACTGTAGGAAGCTCTTTGTTTTCCTCATACAAACTTAATAAAGTTGCATGATTAATGGCATAGGAAGAGCTTTCTACACCCAGCTTATTATTGATTTCTTCTGGAGTAGGAATAACGTCTTGCTTTGTTGCCAAAACCCCATCTAACCAAGCAATTAATTTATCGGCATCGGGATTATTTGCATTTACTAAATGTTTAGAGACTTCAACAAAATCCTTTGATGGTTTGAGATGAAAACACCGCCATTCCAAACCATCCGATAAAATACCAATATAGTTTTGCCCCGTTTGCTGCGTCCGAACTGCGACATAGCCCGATAATTGCTCTATCGCATCAGCGAGAATTTTTGCTTTCCGTAAATCTTTTTTGACTTCAATGACTACCGATCCTACTTCAACATCAATTCTACGGCGATCACCCAATTGAGATTCAAGTTTTACATCAAGATCTTCATCATCGAGATCTAGTGAAGCTTGAAGTAATAAATCCCTGATGCCAGCTTGTATATCGGCTTCAGTGCGCTTGGCTTCTCTATTGGCTAAGTTTTTGACAATTTCAATAACATTTGACATTTTAGTAAAAGCAAAAAATTAGATCGTAAGCCTTAAAAATATATTAATTTTTGATGACAAGGTAATCATTTCCCTAAAAGATAAGTAGGTAGATGTTAAAAATTGGGCTCTTCTCGACTTTGTGTGATAATTTTTGCTTATAGAATCCTGAAATGTTTACTCTGAAAGATTTTTAGGACTATTTTGCTGAAGAAACTATCAGTATAGACCCCGTTTCCACACAGAAACCAGAAGAGCCAAAATTGTCAGATACCCCCCTTATCAAGGGGGGATTAAGGGGGGATCGGCACCCTCCTTATCAAGGGGGGATTAGGGAGGGCAGGGGGAGATCGAAGGCAAAATCTATCTTCTATGTAATTAGAACCACTTACTTAGAACACCCTTAATTATACTAGCCTTTTCACTTAAAACCGAGGAATATGATTAAAAAGATAACGCATGACCACAAATTCCCAACAAAATAACGAATAGCCATAACCCTGCTGCTCCACCGTCCTCACCTGAGCTTGTAAACCCTTTAAGGAAAAATCAGGATTCCAACCCGCATATAAACCCACCCCCACCGGCACATACCGGGAAGCTGTCGCCAGTCCCGAACCCGAAAGACTTGCCGCCACCTGATTGGGAGTTTTCCGATAGATCTGTAGGACCACCTCATCCACAATCCCTTGACGCACCCAAGCCAACCAATTTTGATTATATTTATTCACCGCAAAAGAGTGAGGATTAGGCGAAAGACTGACCACCAACTTGGGATTAATCGCCTTGACATGATCGTGCAACTTGCGGGTTAAATTCGTTAAAGCCTGACTTTTATTACCAAAAACACGCGGAACCGCCCAATGATCATCTAACTGAATCCCCGCCAAATCTTTTTCTTTTAAAATATCCTCCATATTGCCCAAAAGATAGGCTTGCACCTCCGGATTCGCCGGATCTAACCAGACATTGGTTTCCACCACCGTCTTCCCTGCGGGCGTTTTTAATAGCCAATCCGGATGCTTTTTGGCAATGGGATCCTTAGGCGATAACATCAAACCATACTCAAACCAAGCAAATGGCTTCAAACCCTGCCGTAAAGACTCCTTAACCGCTGCCCTCCAGGGATTGATCAACGGCGGCACAAACAACCAATTCGTCGGACGTTGGGAAGTCGGATAAAGTGTTCCCCCAAACCCATAAACACTAAAATACACCCGGTCATAACCCGATCGCGAAAGATGATTTAACACCTCATCTAAGGACGTAGTGTGATGTAACAATATCGTGCCAATATTGGTTAACCAAACCCCCTTCATCTGCTCATTTTCCACTGCCTTTCGGGGAGCCGCTCGGTGAGTAACCAACAACAAAAAAGCCACTCCAGCAACAATCCCAAGCCTCTTTAGGTACTTGCTAAACTTAACCATGATTACCGATTGATCCCACCCAGATATTTGATAATAGTATTATTGTAGTCCGATTTTTGATATTCAGTTCCTCATCAGCGATCGCTGTTTAGTTATACTAAATCCGGTTATTAAAGACTGATTATTTATTCCCCTTTTTGCATGAGTGCCTGTCCTGATATGTAGCCTATACTCAACGGATTTAGTATCAGACCATGTTCGCATTCTTCTTACTTACCCACCCCTGATGCTCTTAAGTGGGTTAATAGTCAACCTAAAAGCAACTTCTTGCCAATTAATGTGGGACAATTATCCTAACCATTTTTAAAAGATTTATTGGCAAGACAAACGGGTTTTGTGGACAGGGACGTATTTCGTGGCTAGTTGTGGTGGTGTTACGATAGACCAACTTAAAAAATATGTCGAGAATCAGGATTCTCCTAACTATTAGTTGTGCTGCGCTGTTCTATATTGGCCGAACCTTTCATCTCCGAGGTGAAACAAAGGGTTCCTTCAAGCCGACATTACAGGTAACTGCGTTGTCAAATGCTTTTGTAACCCACAGGCAAAGGTGAAACACTCTCTTATCCCTCTGAAACTCTTAATTTGTCCGCATTTCTATACTTATCCAATATCTTGCGATCGCTTGTCTTTCCTACCGGCCAAATTCTGGCAGATTTTTTCCCAAAAAACCCTTGACAAATCCCCGCCCTTGACAGATACTTATATATAGAATGGGAATCCGTGCCTGCCTGCGAACCCTCTTTTTTTAGGTTAGATAAGCGTCAAAAAAATAAAAACCTAATACCTGACCGGTGCTAAAGAGGATAGGTTATGACAACTAAAGACTTATACGAACAAGACTATCCTGCTTGGTTAGAAGAAACGGCCAAACAACTGCGACAAAGACAGACAGATGTATTAGATTGGGAACATCTCGGAGAAGAAATCGAAGCATTGGGGAACGAACAGAGACATAAAGTAGATAGTTATCTCCTACAATTACTCATTCATCTGCTTCTCTATCAATACTGGCCGGAGGAACGAGAAAGATGTGCGAAGGGATGGCAGGACGAAATCGGTAACTTTCGGGTGGAATTAGAACTTTTATTGGAGTCGAAAACCCTTTATAACTATTTTTTAACCAGAATCGCCGTTATTTACCCCAAAGCAGTGAAGAGAGTCCGACAAAAAAGCCAATTACCGGCCGCTATCTTTGCCGAAAGCTGCCCCTATAGTCCTGAACAAATCCTCGATTCCGATTTTCTCCCCTGAAATTCCGGCAGATTTTTTCAAAAAAACCCTTGACAAATCCCCGCCCTTGACAGATACTTATATATAGAATGGGAATCCGTGCCTGCCTGCGAACCCTCTTTTTTTAGGTTAGATAAGCGTCAAGAAAATAAAAACCTAATACCTGACCACTACTAAAGACTTATACAAACAAGACTATCTTGGTTGGTTAGAAGAAACGACCCAACAACTGCGACAAAGACAGACAGATGTATTAGATTGGGGAACCAACAGAGACATCAAGTAGATAGTTATCCCCTACAATTACTCATCCATTTGCTTCTCTACCAATACCGGCCAATGTCTTCCCTAAGCTGTACTGAATTTAAATTGCGTATTGGATGTTTGAGTACAAATGCTCAAACTCCTTCTCCCTGCTCCCAAGTCCAGTGCAGTCTTAACGAGTAATTTAGATAGTCAACAGCTTACCAGTCAAATTCCGGCAGATTTTTTCAGAAAAACCCTTGACAAATCCTCGAACTTGACAGATACTTATATATAGAATGGGAATCCGTGCCTGCCTGCGAACCCTCTTTTTTCAGGTTAGATAAGCGTCAAGAGAATAAAAACCTGATAACCGATCCCTAACTACCTATAAGCTTTTCACCCAATCACTAATCAACTGGTTAACCTCTGTGGGAATTTCATCGTGGGGACAATGACCAGCAGTTAGATAATATTCTGTCAGAGAAGGATAGTATTGACGGAATTTGGATCCGCGTTCCCTCGTATTCATCCAAGGATCCCCCTCACCCCATAACATCAACAGGGGACAACTTAACTTTTGCAGGAGAATATCCACATTTTCCCCCCGGGGAGATTTAAACACAGAAGCAAAAACTTTGGCTGCTCCCGCATCCAGGGAAGGACGACGGATATCTTCTATTAACTGCTCAGTAATGGCACTGTGATCGAGATATACTTTCTCTAGGGTTTTGCGGATAGTTTTGGGTTGACGGGTATAGAGAAATAAGAGATAACTGGCGTGGGGTTGCAGCAAGATTGATCGCAGTAATTTTTGTGCTAAATTAGGCTGACGATTGCTTTCTGTATCGCTAAAGGGACCGGCACTATTGAGGAGAATTAATCCCCGAACATTCTCAGAGTGATTAGCAGCCACACAGAGAGAAGCGTAACCCCCCAGAGAATTACCCGCTAAAACCGTCGGTTGGCCCACAACTTCCTTGATAAAATCATTTAATTGTTGCTGCCAAAGACTGCCACTATAGACAAGATCCGGTTTAGCTGATCTACCAAATCCTAACAGATCGATCGCCCATACCTCCCATTCTGAGGCTAAACCTTGCAGATTTTTTCGCCAATGGTCGGTGGAAGCACCAAAACCGTGGACTAATAGTAAAGGGGGTTTTCCCGCGACTCTAGTACCCGCTTGCACATAGTGTATCGAATGTCCTTGCCATTGCCAATTTTGCTTTATCGTCAGAGCAGCTGTATTCATCTGGTGTTTTGTTAAGTAATGTTAATAATTCTTAGTCTAACCGATTGAGAAACTGGAGACAAAGCTAGAGATTTTTAGCCAAACCCCTTGACTGAAAACGGAACTTGACATATACTTATATATATAATGGGAATCCGTGCCTGCCTGCAAACCCTTCATTTTTGGGCAAATAACCCTAAAAAACACTCTCAAAAAAATCTTGAGCGGGATTAATCTCCTAGTATGGGTGGCTAACCCTAGAGAATTACTCCTAAATAACAGCTATGAAGATTTTGACGATTTTACGGGGATTAATCGACAAAAATCCCTTAACTGAGGCGGATCTAGAAGAATTACTAGCGATCAAATCCTTAAATTTTAGGGAGACTAACCCTCTCATCCTCGGATAATTCTGGCTTACCCCTCGCGTCCACCCCATCGGTGTAAACCGATTCAACTATCTTTAAAAAGGCTTTTTGAGCTTCATTCATTATCGTCTTCATCTTCAAAATCATCTTCATCCTCAAAATCGTCTTCATCCTCGGAATTTACGGGAAAATCTTCGGGAGAATAGAGCAAGGCAAAACTTTCAAAATAAGGCTTGATTGCCTCCTCATAATCCGAACGCGTTCGCAGTTTAGAAAATTTACCCCGATCAAAATCTGCCTTGATAGTGCTGACGATTCTCGCCAAAGGTTCGGGATAAGCAGGACTAGCACCTTCATGACTCGAAGCCATTCGCGAAAAAACATCGCCGTCTCCAGCCACCAGTCCCCTAAACAAATTTTTGACAAAACTTTCTAAACGTGGATCCATAAATTTCCTCACTTCGACAAAGCTCAGTGACCTCTAAATTTCCTCCATTTCTATAATAGCAACTCCTTTCTCTGTGGTTATTTTGTTGATTTTAAACCCAGTAAAAGCAGGAGAGATTTTTGGCCAAACCCCTTGACTGAAAACGGGACTTGACATATACTTATATATATAATGGGAATCCGTGCCTGCCTGCAAACCCTTCATTTTTGGGCAAATAACCCTAAAAAACACTCTCAAAAAAAATCTTGAGCGGGATTAATCTGCTGGTATGGGTGGCTAACCCCAGAGAATTACTCCTGAATCACTGGGACAGTTTTTTTGCTAATTCTGATATAACAGCTATGAAGATTTTGACGATTTTACAGGGATTAATCGACGAAAATCCCTTAAGTCAGGCGGATCTAGAAGATTTACTAGAGATCGAATCCTTAAATTTTAGGGAGACTAACCCTCTGATCCTACAGGAAAGGGCGGAACTATTAACGATTCTCTGGCCGCGAGTCTGGCAAAAATGTCAGGAGTTAGGGATAAATCAGCCAAATCAGATTTTGATCAGCTGTTGGCGCTTCTGGATTCCCTGGGCGCTACAGCTACGCAGCCACGCAAAACCGTTGATTCAAGGCATTTTGGCCCCTCAAGGCACGGGAAAGACCACCCTAACATCCATAATGTCGATTATTTTAGCCTATTTTGATTTAAAAGTAAATAATCTCTCTTTAGATGATATTTATAAGACCTATAATGAGCGAATAAAATTGCGTCAAAAGGATGAAAGATTGCGCTGGCGTGGTCCACCGGGTACTCATGATATAGCATTAGGAATTAAAGTTTTAGAACAGGTTTGTCAGCAAGAAAGTCCGATTTTAATCCCGCGTTTTGACAAGTCCCTGCATCGAGGACAAGGAGATAGAATTGCAGCGGAACAAGTGGAACGAGTTGATATTCTTTTTTTCGAGGGTTGGTTTGTGGGCATGAATCCAGTAGAAGAAACAGTCTTTGATCATGCCCCCGATCCGATTAATAGCGAAGAAGACCGACAATTCGCCAGGGATAATAATCAAAGATTGCGAGAATATCTACCCCTCTGGTCAAAAATCGATCGCTTACTGATTCTTTATCCCCTTGACTACCGTTACAGTTTACAATGGCGACAGGCGGCCGAAACAAAAGGAGGTATGACCCCATCAGAAATTGAGGAATTTGTCAAGTATTTTTGGAAAAGTTTACATCCGCAATTATTTCTCCCACCCCTGCTCAAACAAGCGCATCTAGTGGTAGAAATTAATCGGGATCATAGTCTGGGAAAAATCAGTTATCAGTGAGCAGTAGGCAAGAGGCAAGAGGCAAGAGGCAAAAGAAAGAATCTGGCAATTCTCCTACCCAAAAAGAAGGTTAGAAACTAAGTCCATAAAATCTTCTAGCTTAACAAATTAGGTTTTAGATTCCGTCGAGTTAAAAGAAAGCTCCGAACTTGTCACTTAACACTATTGACTGATAACTGATAACTGGTAACTGATAACTGATAACTGATAACTGATAACTGATAAAGCTTATGATTGAAGTGGAACATCTGAGTAAAATTTATGGTTCGACCACGGCAATTAGTGACGTGGATTTTACCGTAGAAAAAGGAGAAATACTCGGTTTCTTGGGACCAAATGGAGCGGGAAAAACCACGACTATGAGGATTTTATCCGGTTATATTCCTGCCACAACAGGAACAGCAAGGATAGCAGGATACGATGTGCATCAACAATCCTTAGAAGTGCGTCGTCGCATTGGTTATCTTCCCGAAAATCCCCCCTTGTATCCGGAGATGACCGTGGAAAGTTTTCTCGATTTTGTGGCACGGATTAAAGGTATCTCATCGGGGGATAGAAAAGCGCGGGTAGATTTAGTTTTAGGCAAATGTCAGTTACTAGAAAAAAGAAAAGTTATTATCCGCAAATTATCCAAGGGGTATAAACAGCGTGTGGGAATTGCCCAAGCGATCGTACACGATCCACCAGTAATTATTTTAGATGAACCGACAGTCGGATTGGATCCGAAACAGATTATCGAGGTAAGAAATCTGATTAAAAGTTTAGCGGGAGAACATACAATTATTCTCTCCACTCATATTTTACCAGAAGTGAGTATTACCTGCGATCGAGCGACAATTATTAATCGGGGTCGCATCGTGGCCAATAATATTACTACCGCTACCCCTGCTGGTTCCAGTTATGAAATTGAGATCGAAGGTGATAGGGATTCCCTGCTAGAAATCCTGCAACAAATACCCCAAGTCGAACAAGCAGCAAAAGTCGGCGATAACCTGCTCAAAATTGTTGGTCAAGCGGGGACAAACCTAGGGGCAGAACTTGCTAGAATAGTTGTCAACAATGGTTATAACCTATTAGAAATGCGTCGCACGCGTAAAACCCTAGAAGATATATTTCTGGAAGTAATCGGCAGCGGGGAAAGTAACCAGCAAGAGGAGAGGCATGATCAATAATATCTGGGCGATTTTTCGCAAGGAATTTCAAAGCTATTTTACCGCCGCCAATGCCTATATCATTATGGGGATATTTTGGTTAGTAGCAGGATTTTTCTTTAACTCCCTTCTCTACGGAATTATTCTCGATATTAGTATCCAGGAACAATCGGGATTTCTGGTAGCCAGAGATGTGGTATCTGAATTTATGACCACTTTCATCGGCATTATTTTATCCTCTTTATTGTTGGTAATTTTGCCAGCCCTGTCTATGGGATTATACGCAGAGGAAAAAAAACAGGGAACCCTAGAACTTTTAGCCACTTCCCCCCTGACCAATTGGAGTATAGCCATCGGTAAATTATTGGGAGTGCTGGCCTTTTTTACCGTGATGATTATCCCCCTCTGGATTTACGAAATAGTAGTTTTTAGTAGCGCAGTTCCCCCGGTGAATATAGCCAGTATTTTAATAGCTCATCTAGGATTAATTTTACTGGCAGCGGCCATCCTAGCCATCGGGATGTTTATTTCTTCCCTCACCAATAGTTCTATCCTTGCTTACATCATCACCTTTATCACCATCTTATTTATCTGGATACTGGATGTAATTGCTAACAATGCCGAAACCTTCTTTCGAGATCGCATCGGAGGAGAAGTGGGAGAACAGATCGGATTTTTCCTGAAAGAATTACTATCCCATCTATCTTGGTATCAACCCTTTAACAATTTCGTGCGGGGAATTTTTGACAGTAGTAGTTTAGTCATCCTCCTCAGTTATATTCTGCTGGGAATCTTCCTAACTACTCAAGCGATCGAAGCGGACCGTTATCAAAGAAACTAACTATGATATCCTGGCAAAAATACAGTAAATTTCTCTATATACCCGCCCTCTTTCTGGGTAGTGCTGGCTTAACAGTAGGGTTAATCTCCGGTCAATGGTCATCCCTCTCTCTGGGGTTATTAATTGCCGGGGCTATTTTGTTTCTAGGGTGGCTGTTGTTATTAGTAATCACTTCCAAAGAATTTTGGCAAAAAAGAAGTACCCGCACCGGCACTCAAACCCTCATTACTACTATTATTGTCCTCAGCGTTATCGGTTTAATTAACTTTCTCGCTCTCCGTTATCCCTATCGAGTTGATTTAACCGAAAACCAAATCTTTAGTTTATCCCCCCAAACTGAAAGACTATTAACCAATCTATCAAAACCCGTCAAAGTCTGGATTTTTTCAACCCGGGGAATCAGTGCCAGCGAACAGGAACTTTTAGCCAATTATCAACGCAAAAATCCCCAATTTCAGTACGAGATAGTTAACCCGGAGAAAAAACCCAATATTGTCCAGGAATTTAAAAAACTAGCTGATGATAATTTAGCCAGAGTCTATCTACAGTATGGTGACAAAAAACAACCCCTAAAAACTATTAGTGAACAGGAAAGTCTCACCGAAGCGAAACTGAGTAACGCCATCGAAACCGCTAAAACCAATCGTACTTTAACCGCTTATTTTCTGCAAGGTCATGGAGAAAATGCTATCAAAGAGCCTCAAGGTGGATTAGTGCAAGCAGTCAATAGTTTAGAAGCAAAAGGTTATCAAGTAGAACCACTTAATCTAGTGGAACGTTCCACCATTCCCAATAATGCCGATGTCATTATTATTGCCAGTCCCAAAAGAAAAATATTTCCCCAAGAAGTCACCGCTTTAAAAAACTATCTTGAGCAAGGGGGCAAAATTTTATTAATGATTGACCCCCAAACCGAAACCGGATTAGAACCCTTATTAACCCCTTGGGGTGTGAAACTAGATAATCGAATTATTATTGATGCTTCTGGTGCTGGGGAAATTATCGGTTTAGGACCGGCTAGTCCCATTATTACCAGTTACGGCAATCATCCGATTACTCGCGATTTTGCCAACGGTATTTCTATCTTTCCCTTTGCTCGTCCCATCGCCACCGTTCCCATCGAAGGAATTGAAGCCGTATCTTTAATGATTACTAATGATAAAATGTGGGCCGAGAGTGATTTAAATAATCAGAATCTCCAGTTTAACCCTGAAAAAGATTTAGCTGGACCCTTTGATTTAGGAGTTGCTCTGACGGGAAAAAAAGGTAAATTAATCGTGATTGGTAATGCCAGCTTTGCCAGCGATGGACTATTTGAACAACAGTTAAACGGAGATATATTTTTAAATTCTGTGCAGTGGTTAGCCAGTGGTGAAACAGCCACCTTATCTATCCGGGCCAAGGAACCAGAAAATAGAAGAATTAATTTAAATCCCCTGCAAGCTAACGCTATTTTTTGGATAGCGATGGTAGTGATGCCTTTAGTAGGATTTACCCTAGCTGGATTGACTTGGTGGCAACGTCGTTAATCGAGTTAGAATCTAGAAAAATCATCTCTCTTATTCCCCTAACTGCCATGACCACAACCCAAACTATCCCCCAATTGTTGACTTTTGATGACTATATTAATCAATATCCCGATGATGGACAACAATACGAATTAATCGCAGGAAAATTATTGGCCATGATGCGACCGATCGGAAAACACGAAGAAATTGGCGGATTTGTTTCTGGAACCCTATTCTTAGAGATAAATCGGCAGCAATTGCCCTATTTTATCCCCAATACTGCGGCAGTAAAACCCCTTCGCCCCCATACAGGTTATCTACCCGATATTATTGTCTTAGACAGAGAAAATCTAGTTAATGATCTCTATTGGGAAACCGCTTCCTCAATTTCTCTGGCAACATCAGCTAAATTAATTATTGAAATTGTCAGTTCCAATTGGCGAGATGATTATCTGAAAAAATTCGACGACTACGAACAATTAGGAATTGCCGAATATTGGATTATCGATTATTTAGCCAAAGGTTCGGCCCGATATATCGGCAGCCCCAAAGAACCCACCATTTCTATCTATCAATTAATCGATGGAGAATATCAAGGTAATTTATTTAAACAGGATCAACGTCTTATTTCAGGGATTTTTCCAGAGTTAAACCTCACTGCTAATCAAATTTTTTGTGCTAGAGCTTAAAGAAAAACCCGTATTTTTAGATTGGACTTATGGTAAAAATCAAAAACTTACCTGAGAGTAAGGAGTCAGGAGCTTATCATAGAAAACAACTCAAGATCCGAGAAATCAATCAATGTTTACCACAATAGAAGATAAACAAGTCCTTTCCCTCGAAGTATTTCTTGCCCTTCCAGAAACTAAGCCTGCGAGGGAATATTATCATGGAATTGTCACTCAAAAACCTATGCCCAAAGGAAAACACAGCATCTTACAATTTGAGTTAGCCTCTGCCATTAATCAACAGACTAAACCTCAAAAATTAGCTTATGCTCTACCTGAATTGCGTTGTACTTTTGCAGAACGTTCAATTGTGCCAGATATTGCGGTGATTCGTTGGGAGAATTTGCCAAGAGATCTAGATGGAGAAATGGCCGATCAATTTTTACGTTATCCCGATTGGATTATTGAAATTATGTCTCCTGAACAATCTGTTACCTTAGGGATGGAAAAGATTATTTTCTGTTTACAACAAGGAACAGAATTAGGTTGGTTGATTGATCCTTCAGCAAAGTCAGTCACCGTTTTTCAAACAGGATTACCGAAAGTACATATTGCAACTGAAGGAAATAATGAGCCTTTAGCAGTGATTAAAGGATTAGAACGTTGGTCAATATCAGCAGTGGATATTTTTGCTTGGCTAAAGGTTTAATTTGTTCTGTCAGCATCCTTTGGTTGATCAGTTTATTCCAGAAGAGTAAAGTTGTCAAAGTTATACGGATGTGGACTCATTATGAATAACCCCTCTTATTTATTTTATACTGGTAACATTAATGATTGATTTGGATTGTAAAAATTAGGAACATGAAAGGCTTATGGTATAAGACTTTTGCCTTCCGCAAAGCGGTATAAATCCCCTCAAGATAACATAAAAATACGATATAAATACCCCCTCAACTGACTGAATAAAGGGGCATTTATGGTATTTAGAGGCAATTTAGCCTACTTTTTTGGTTTCTTTTTCAGTGGATTGGGAGGGTTTTAGTTAGCAACTGATAATAAAGCTTCTTCTATTGGCTTTGGTAACTCAATAGCATGAAACCGATTCACAGAAAAAGCGTAATCTTCACCCCTTTCATCAATAACCCGAATTAGACTGTTTATTTCTGCTGTCTCATCAGGGATAACGCGGTATATTTTGCCAACTTCTAGTGAAGCCTCGTAGCCTTCATTATTGAGACAAACTGCGAACTTATTTGTTGGCGATGGCTCTGTTTTCATGGTCAATCGAGAAAGGGTAGCTTGAGCTTAAATTCTTTTTTGCCAATGCCAGAAGCTCTCGTACCAATGGACTTCAGCTAACCTTACTATACCATTGGGAAGCTGAACTTGGGCTATGCCCTTTAAACACGCATGACTGAAGCTGAGATGAGGCAGGAAAATTTATTGTAATTTCTCAATAATACTGATAATAATTCTCTTTAGCTGGGGGAGATTGTTTTGAATCACTTTCCAGACGACTTTTTCATCAATTGCCCAGTATTCATGAACTAATTTATCCCGCATACCTGCGATGTTTTTCCAAGGAATATTAGGATAATTAACTCTCACTTCATCAGGAATATTTTTGACTGCTTCCCCGATTATTTCAATTAATTTTACTGCCGAAAGAAAGATTTCTATCTTAGTTGAAAATTCTTCAAAGCTTAGATCCTGAGTCATCTTTTCTAGTTGACAAATTGCCTCTAGAATGTCTTGCAAGAAATCTCTAAATTCCCGTTGCGTCATACATAAATAACCTCGGATAAAATTCTTTCTCTCCTTTTTCCTTTTAAGCCATTTTTACTGATAACATCCGCTTTTACCTTAAGTAAATCACTTAAATAATATTCCAGATCTACTAAATCTAGTAAACTAGGCGGTTCTGTATAATCTATCAGAATATTAACTTCACTATTTTCCTGCACTTCTCCTTTTACATAATCTCCAAAAATACCTAATTCACTGACATGATACTTTTCTTTTACTAAGGACTTAACTTGACCCAAAATCGCTTTAATTTCTTCTAAATTTTTCATGATACTTACCTTCTAAGATAACGGAAAAGACTTTTACCCTACTGATCAAAATTTTATTTCCTGTATCTGTATTGTAGCAGATATCGGATGAAAGGATAAACCATACTTCTTAAAATCATGAGAATTGAGAGAGTTATGCAAAAAATACCCCCTCAACTGACTGAATGAAGGGGGCATTTATGGTATTTTTAGAAGCAATTTAGCCTACTTTGGTGGTTTCTTTTTCAGTGGATTGGGAGGATTTTAGTTTAGGTTTGAGTATCTCGATTATTCTAAATTTCGCTTTTTCCAGTAATCAGGTTTACGTTTTCCATGTGCGATCGCAACTACTCAGATAAATGCTTCAAATTCTACATAAAAGATGATGTAAGGAAAACGGCGAATGAGATAACGGCGCATCCCTTCGATAGTATGGGCTGTTCCCAGATTAGGGTTAATTTTAATTTTTTCGAGAGCTTGTTCAATTTCAGATAGTAAATCTAGCCCTAATCCTATCTTTTGCTTCTCATAATATTGAATAGCATTGTCAAGTTCTCGTCTTGCTTCACTGTGAATAATAACAGGTTTCACGAATATTTCTCTCGTAATTCCAATAATACTTTATCCGATGGTTCACCCTTGGCTGTTCCAGCATAAATTTCGGCTAATCTTTGAGTTAATTCTCTATCCCAAGCCTCTAAAACATTGTCATCTACACCTTCATCTAAGGAATGGATGAGAAAGTAAGCTAGTTCAGCGCGATCTTGCACAGAAAGTTGAGCAAGTTCTATTTTGAGGGTTTCTGCTGTTTTAGTCATCTTGAAAGCATCTATAACCAGTCATCTTAGATTGTAGCAGCTCTCGGCTTGCAAGATAAACCATCCTCCTTAAAATCATGGGAATTGAGAGAGTTATGCAAAAAATAAACCCCATCAACTGAATGAATGAAGGGGCATTTATGGTATTTTTAGAGGCAACTTAGCCTACTTTTGTGGTTTCTTTTTCGGTGGATTGAGAGGGTTTTAGTTGGCGTTTGAGGGTTGAAGCTGCGCCGAGGGTGCCAAGAGCAAGTAGGCTGAGGGTGGAGTTGGGTTCAGGAACTTTTGCGCTTTTAAAATCAGTAATTTTAAAAACAGTAGTTTTATCTCTTCCTGTCGTTGCGGGGGTTATTCCACTTGTAGTCATACCAGTTCCAGTTGTAAAATCAAAAAAACCAGCGGATGATCCCGTTCCATCTAATTCTCCTTTAAACTCTATTCTTTCAACTTTCCATGTTGTTGGATTAAGTATAGTTTTGTCGGTAAGAGGTATTTTTTTAGACATCCAAGGCATACCACTGTTTCGATAATTGCCGAACTCTTTATCAGCATCTTTACAATCACTACCTGCCCATGTAAATTTAATAAAACTCTGGCTAGCATTAAATGGATCTTTCTTTATACTAAACTCAGAATTTATTGTTACCATATGAGGACTTCCAGGTTCGGCTTTACATTTTGGGTCTTCCTTAAGGTATGTTGAGTTTCCCATAAAACTAAAAGAACCCGCTAAAGTCAAAGCATTGACAGGTTTTGAAATAACAATTGACAGAGCAGATGTTATAGTCAGGGTAACAGAAATATTAATTAAGCAGGCTTTCATTGTTACTTCTTCCTAATATTAAGACTAAGGTGGGTTGGGAGGATTTCAGTTTGCGATTGAGGGTTGAGGTTGCTCTTAGTGTGCCAATGGCAAAAAGACCTAGTGGTAAATGAAGAGGCAATTGTTAGAGCATATTAGTCACTGAGATAGTAGTGCGATCGCCCCCCTCGCAGCCAGATCAAGCAACAGCCCAACCCAACCCCAATGGCAGACAACAAAACGATACACACTCCCCCCCCACAAAAGTATCAAAAGCTACAATTTAATAAATCTTTACATTCCTTTCCCTAGCTTAGGGATTGACAGGGGAAGATTCCCTCGCACTAACCAGCTGATAGACTAGGGATACCAGCTTTCATTTTGGAGTGAGAGAGTGGTTAAGTTAACCGATTCCCAAATTGATCAAGAAATTGGCAATATTGTCAGTCAATTCGAGCTTTATCAATGTTATGAATGTGCTAGAGCAGTAATGCAGTGGCTAACAGACAACGAAATTGAGGGGAAAGTGATCGAACTGAAAACGCGCTATCATGACGAAGATTATATCATTAGCGATCGCATAGGGAATGATCAATCAATTACGATCAATGGAAAACATTATGGGGTAGAAGTAAGGGGAAGAGTATTTGATAATCTGTCTCCTCAAGGGATGACACGAGATGATTGGCTGAAAGATTTTCATTGCCAAAGTGAAGAGTTTATAATTACTGAAGCAGGAGAAGGGTAAAGATGGAAGTAAAAGGCGGATTATTTGAGATTTTGTCTAAGATTAAAGCTAGACCTGGACTGTATATTGGTCGTCCTTCCCTGTCGGATTTGTTTATGTTTTTAGTGGGTTATAAAACTGCTAGACGGGAGTTAGGAATTGAACCGACAGCCGAAGAAATCAGATTCTATCAAGAGTTTCATCAGTTTGTTGAAAACAAATACAATCTTCATACATCTAATGCTTGGGCTAAAATTATCCTGCTCTATTGCCCCGATGAAAAGCAGGGATTTGAGCGTTTTTTTCAGTTACTAGGGGAGTTTCAACAACTTGGCAGTCAGGAAATTCCTGCCGATGGGATTGAGGATAAAGAGATTATTTTGACATCCTCGCCGCCGTAAAACGGACGGCGATTCCTCACCACGCCACTTTTTTAGGGTGGTCGCGTCAACGGGGTTGACGCAGATAGCGAAAAACGCTTAATTGCTTAAGTCTGACTCTTTCGACCCGTCCGTTTTGAGTGTCCGAATGCCGGACGGCCACTTTGAACAAGTCGAAAAAATCTAATGTTCAACCTTATTTCCTAGAAAGTTTTACTCGTTCAAGGCCGAATTTGAATTCTTTTCTGAACAAAACCCCCTACTATCTGTTGTCAAGGTTCAGTTTTTAGCTTGGTTATCGCTTTTTCCATTGTAGCTTAAAGCCGTCCTAAAAGGACGGGGTTTTAACCCAAATTTTCGATAAGTCGTGTCAGCTAGTGCGATCGCAAATCTCATATCTCAGGTCAAACAACAGCCCAACCCAACGCCAAGAACGGACAGCAAAACAATACACACTACCGCACTAAAAACTGTATTCTAAGCTACAATTTAATAAATATTTTACAAATCTTTACATTTCCCTCCCAATCTCTATCAAGAAAACCCAGAACCAGAATAAACAATCCCCAGAAGACGAGACAGAGAGACCCGATCCGACTTCAGTAGTGCAATCGCAGCGTCCGTAACTTGTCCCCTCACCTCTGAAAACCCATGCTATCCTTGAGGTATTGCCCCAAAATCCTCAAATCAAATCGTGATGAACAATGCTGGCCTAGATACCAATTCTCCTTTGTTGCAAACCCTTCAGACATTACCTGTCCAACAACAACAAGAAATTCTCGATTTTTTGGAATCTATAGTCAATCAACACCATCAAACCCAAATAACCCCAACAGGTAGAATTGCGGGATTATATCAAGGTCAAGGCTGGATCAGCGATGACTTTAACGAACCCCTAACCGATGAACTCTTGCCGCCAACTTAACCCATGCAACTTTTATTAGATACCCATAGCTTTATTTGGTGGTCAATTAACTCAGAAAAACTATCACTAACCGGGCAAGATTTGTTATTTGATCGAAATAATCGCTTGTTTTTAAGCGTTGCTAGTGTCTGGGAAATGCAAATAAAACTGCAACTGGGAAAATTACAACTTAACCCATCTTTACAGGAATTAATTAAAAATCAAATAACCATTAATAATCTAGAAATACTTTCTATTGATCTGGCTCATATCTGGACACTAGCAACCCTTATCCACTATCATAAAGACCCCTTTAATCGACTTTTAATATCCCAATCAATAACCGAAATTATGCCTATTCTGAGCATTGATGAAATATTTGACCGTTACCCCGTTCAAAGAATTTGGTAAATTTCCCAAAATGTGAGGCGATCGCTAACCTCGCAGCTAGGTCAAACAACACCCCCACCCAACGTCAAAGGCAGACAACAGAAGGATACACATCCCCAAAAAACAACTGTCTCAAAAGCTACAATTTAATAAATCTTTACATTCTTCTCCCTAGCTTAGGGATTGACAGGGGAAGGAGTCTCAGGTGTTTTCCCCTGTTTTACCCCTTCTCAAGCGACCTATTGCCTTCCGTGAGGGATTGTGGTGTGGTATGTCGGATTCGGTATTATTTATAAATATCACCACGAGGACCGATCTCAGTGACAATGAAAAGACGTTCTTCTCGATTGACCTGCATTAATACCCGATAATTACCCACCCGCAGGCGATAACTCTCTCGCCCTTTGAGTTTCTTGAAATCTGTCTGAGTAGGACTCGCCAGCAATTTATCCAGTTCATTTAAGATGCGCTCTTGGCTGCGGGGCTGTAACCGTCTTAGGTAACGCTCGGCTGGTTTTAAGATGATGTAGTGCCACATCCTAACTCAGCCTTCAACTCTGCTTTAGATTTGCCAGGATCGCGCCCTTCTAAATATTCCTGATAGGCTTTCTCTGCCGCCTCAATTTCTTCGGGAGGCACGTCATCAGCCGTCTTTTGAGGTTTCTAAATACTCTAGGAATTGCTCAATATCTACAGCACTTTGGTTGTTCATGCCACTGCGCCTACTTCCTTATTGTTTTTCTGCCTTTCATGAACCATCATAAAACAAAAGAGGGATTTTGGCGCAGTATGTCGTATTCGCCTTTGCCTTCTCCCTTGACTGATCCTCCACTCGATCGCAAACTAAATTAAACAGGATTACCTCGCACCAACCAGAAGATAGACTGGGGATAATAGAAATAATTGAATAGGGCTAAATTACCGGAGGAAACCTTAACTAGCATTTTTGATCTACTGCGTCCACTGGCAGAGCAGATAGAATCAGAAGAATTAAGCATAAACAGTAGCTCTCTTTCATTGTAGGGAAAAGGGCAAAGGTTTAAGAGAAAATTATCATCTTCCCCTTTCCGACTTCTGCAAGCAGTCTATTGATTACTATTTTCTTCAGGAGGAGAAGGTGATAAAACAGGAGGAGCGATCGGTTCAATTTTATCCTCATTAACCGGGGGATTAATCACCTCTGGAACAGGGGAAGGAGAAGGAGAAGGAGAAGGAGAAGGAGAAGGAGAAGGGGAAGGAGAAGGAAGGGGAGAAACTTGAGGACTCGGCTCCGTTTCAGGAAGGGGAACAGGAATAGGAATTACTTCTTCTGGGGTGGGACTAGGAGTTAATTCTGGAGTCGCTTCTGGACTAGGAATCACCTCTGGGGTAGGAGTCGGGGATGGGGTAGGAGTCGGGGAATAAATGGGAGTCCGTTGACGAGAAGGTCGTCGGATAGGGGGAAAATCTTGGGAGGGAGGAGGAATGATTTCAGGACTAGGAGAAGGTTCAGGGGTTGGTAATGGTTCAATTTCCTCATTTTTGGGTAAAAGAGCCATAAATCCCCGATATCCTAGGGCAAAAGCCCCAATTGTCACCGCAAAAATCAGCAAAATCGACAGCCAAGGATTCTTTTTTTCCCCGGAATTGGGTTTAATAACCACAGTGGGGGAGATGGTTGGTTTTGGGGGTGTAGAGGACTTTAATCGGGGACTATGGGGAGAAACCGCGATAGTTGGTTGGGTTGACAAATCCGGGGATATTTCTGCCAAAGCTGCCAACATTTCCCTAGCAGTAGCAAACCGATCCCGGGGATGAAAACGGATCGCTCGATCGATTACCATAGCTAAATTAGGATTAACATATTCTGCCTCCTGTCGCCAGAGAATTTCCCCCGTGCGCGAGTCAGTTTCTAGATATTGGGGAGTTTTTCCCGTTAATAAAAAAATCGCCGTTAAGCCTAGGCTGTAAAGGTCACTAGAAAAGACCGGTCTCCCGGCAGCCTGTTCCGAAGCCATATAACCGGGGGTGCCAAGGGCGATCGAATAGGCACTTTTTCCCGTAGGATCGAGTAAGGTGGCGACAGCCTCTTTCATTACCCCAAAATCGATTAAAACGGGCAAATTATCACTATTTCTTAAGATAATATTATCGGGTTTCACATCCCGGTGAATAATGCGGCGACTGTGAATAAAATCAATAACAGGCAGCAAATTCTCTAAAATCGTCCGCACTGCTGAGGAGGATAAATTTCCCTGTCGTTGCTGTTTTTGGGTTAGTGTCTCCCCTTCAATCCATTCCTGCACCAGATAGAAGTGATTATCTTGGGCAAAATAACCGTATAAACGGGGTATTTGGCGATTTTGTTCCCCCAATTCCTCTAAAACACTTGCTTCTTTCTGAAAACGTTCTTTTAACCATTCTGGCATCCCCTCACTTTGAATAGCCGGCTGCAATTTTTTAATCACACAGCGCCGTTGAGAAGGCATATTTGTATCGATAGCGATATAAGTTTCCCCAAATCCCCCCCTAGCAAGGATACTAACAATTTGGTAGCGATTGTTTAAAAGCACTAGATTCATTACCCTGAGAGTGCAAGCGTGGTCATAAATTGTTCCTAGACTAACATTCTTTCGTTAAGGAAAAAGTCAAGGGAAAAACTAGAAGATCTCCTGCAAAAATCAAAAATCTTCCGTTAGGTAAGGAGACAGGATACAGGAGACAGGATACAGGAGGAGAAAAAAGGCAAGAGACAACTATCCTATCCATAAAACCTAAGATTATGTCAAATTTATCGGTTCTTTTAGATATTTTGACCCGATAGCGGCTCGATAACTTACAGTAATTTCAACCTGTTGATTGAGACGACCCAAAATTGAGATCAAACGGTCAATAGTAAAGCGTCCCAAATTAGCACGGCGAATCTGGACAAATTCACTGTGATTAATTCCAGTTCGCACTTGAGCATCGCGGGTTGATAAGTCTTCCTTCTCCAGAACCTTGATAATTTCAGCAGCAAGCAGTGCTTTCGCTTGTCGCACGTCCGCATCTACATCACCAAAATCGTGGTACACATTCCCGCTACCTTGCACCAGTTCAAGTTGTTCTTCACTCATGAGAGTTCCTCCTTCAATCGCTTGAGCCGTGCTTTGATAACTGATACCACTGGTCAAGCCCCATTATATCTGTTGAAGCTTTTGCTTGTGTCAATCAAAGCGGCAATCGCCTGATAATATCTGGCAGTGGGATTGCTAATCTTGTAGGTTAGACCTGTTGTGGGTAAACAATAAATATATTTTCGTAACAGAAAGCTCATGATTCATGGATGATAAGCCGTAATAACCAGACTTATATCAGCACTATAAATTGCTTCAACACGACGAAAACTAGAATGATTCCACCAAACTTTAATTCTATTTCCCTTGGCTGGAGCAGACCCAACAACGGCATAACCAGCATTGAACATCAATTGTTCAAAAACTTCTGCTGGCATTGTTTTAGATGAAATGGGAGAAAGACCATCAATTCGATGCTTATCGAGGGTCATAACTCCCTTTATAGGTTGTAAAAATTTGATAACCAGGTAAAACTAAGCTTATACCCGCAAAACTATGTATTGTTCCTGGATAACTTTCTTCTGCATCACTACCCCCCAATCGCCAACAAAAAGAACCCAACCAAATATAAAAGCCTGGAATCAGTGCGTCCATAGAATAGGCAATATGCTTTAACTGAGGGTTAACTTCGTTTGATGATCCCTTTTTTTGGGAAACTTTTATTTTCATTTATTTTCATTATTTTAAACTTATAATCGTTTAAGAACTATACCATATTTTTATTAGCATTGACGATGACAATTATCACAATTCCACACTTAAACCCTTTGGTGCGATCACTTTTGCTAAAAGGACGAGTTATACTAAATCCAAAAATGGCTTTTAGTTGTCAGCTAAATTTTTGCGCCAATTTCGTCAAATTGCTTCAAGAGATTTGATTGCGAACACCACTAAAAGCGGCATAGGCGATCGCTATAGCATCTACAGCATCATTAATGGGCATTTTTGTCAATCCGAATAAATACTTAATTTTTTCCGCCACCTCAGCTTTAGTGGCCCTACCATGGCCCAGATGACATTTCCAACTAGCTTGATGGAGGAAAATCGGTTCAATTCCCCCATCGCGGCAGCTAACCAGATTGATAATTCCCAATGCTTGCAGGACTCCACCGGCTGCCTTGATTTGCCGGTTAAAAAAGGGCATTTCCACGGCAATTTCCCCCGGTTTATATTCTGCGATTAACTCCTTTAAATCCCGTTCAATTTCGATCAAACGCTGGGCAGTAGAAAGATTTTTAGAAGTTTCGATCGTGCCGTAATCGACTAAAACCGGCATTAACTCACTATTATCCCGGAGAATAGCCCAACCGACAATCGCTAATCCGGGGTCGATACCCAACCAAGTAGTCATAGATTAAGCCAAAAAATCTTGGACGATTTCGAGGATGCTTTGGGATGCTTGTCCATCTCCAAAAGGATTAATGGCATTAGCCATACGATCATAGGCGATTTTATCCCTTAATAATTCTCCCGCTGCGGCTAAAATTTGCTCTGGATTAGTACCAATTAATTTCGCTGTTCCCGCTTGTACTGCTTCCGGTCTTTCTGTGGTTTCTCGCAATACTAAAACTGGTTTTCCTAAACTGGGGGCTTCTTCTTGAATGCCCCCGGAATCAGTTAATAATAAATAACAGCGTTGAATCGCCCCCACTAACTCGGCATAATCGAGAGGTTCGGTTAAAAATACCCTGGGATGATTGCCCAAAGCGGACTGTATTGGTTCTCGGACGGTGGGATTGCGATGCAGGGGTAATAATAGGGCCGTATCGGCATATTTTTCTAACAACAAAGTGAATCCTTTGATAATATCCTGTAACGGTTCGCCCCAATTTTCCCGGCGGTGAACCGTGGCTAATAAAACCCGATAATCTGACCAATTCAAGCCCGCAATTTGACATTCTGGTGCGGTTTTTGCTACGGTTAATAAAGCATCAATAACTGTATTACCGGTGTGGTGAATATTGCCCGTAACCCCAGATTTTTGTAAATTTTCTACGGCTAAAGTAGTGGGAGCAAAATGTAGGGTCGTCAGTTGAGAAATTAGGCGGCGATTAGCTTCTTCGGGATAGGGATTATAGATATCATTAGTTCTTAATCCTGCTTCCACATGAGCGATAGGAATTTGTTGATAAAAAGCCGCTAAAGCAGCAGCAAAAGCAGTGGTAGTATCACCTTGCACAATAATTAAATCTGGTTTTATGCGCTCAAAAACTGTTTCTAAACCGCGTAAACTGCGGCAAGTAATATCAGTTAAGGTTTGACGGGTTTGCATAATATCGAGATTTTCATCTGCTTTTAAAGCAAATAATTCCATCACCTGCGCTACCATTTCTTTATGCTGTCCCGTCAGAATTACATGGGTTTGAAACTGTTCCGATTCTTGAAAAGCACGAATAACGGGAGCTAATTTAATCGCTTCGGGACGAGTTCCAAGAGTAATACAAATTGATTTCGACATATTATTATCAGTTATCAGTTATCAGTTATCAGTTATCAGTTATCAGTTATCAGTTATCAGTTATCAGATGTGAGTTTTCAGATGTGAGTTTTCAGTTCACTGATTACTGAACACTGCAAATCGCTTGAATTTTGCTGTTTTGTCATTTTTCACTGGTGGGGGGTTGTTGAACGATAAATTGGGGATAGAGTTGCATTTGCTGAGGATTTAAAGGAGGTCGAGAGATGGTCAAAACTTTTTGTTTAGCTAACTCTTGAGTCATGGTATCTAAAGTTTGAGCGATACGCAAATTATATTCTAATTGTTCCCCGGAAGAAAGCAGATTACTTAAGCCATCAATTAAACGTCTTAAATTCTCGCGAAATTGGGGATCACCGATTAAATCATCGATATCCGAGGTGATTTTTTGAGTATTTTCAAAAGTCACCCTAGCGGATTCGAGAGTTTTTTGCAATAGGACAATTGTAGCAGGATCGTTAATAGTTTTAGTAATTTCTCGTAAATTATTCGATGTTTCCACTGCATTATTCAAAATCGTCTCGATATTTTGCATGACTTGTTTAGTATCAATTTCATCTAAACCGGCATTCAACCTCAGGGCGGTATTATTGAGATTATTAGCGAGACTACCAATACCTAAACTAGCTTGATTAATATTATCAAGAGTATTAACGATTTGTCCGCGATTTTCGCTGAGAACACCATTGAGATTAGCGACTAATTGGGAAGATTGTTGAAAAGTTCTGCTAATTTGACTGCGATTTTCCTGAACGGTACTATCTAAAGTATTGACAAAACGGGAGGCATTATTAGCCGTATTACTGACTGAGCGACTGGTGGCAGCTAATTCCAAAGATAGACGAGAGAGTTCTCTTTGGGCATTACGGATAGTCTGGGAGGTATCATCGGATAAACGGGCGATTTTTTTGGCCGCTATAGCGGTATTTTTGGTGACATCATTGAGATTACCCACAAATTCAGGACTGGTAAAAGTATCCACTAAACGACCAACACTAGACATTAATTGTGTTCCTGTTGTCCCCTGTAAACGAGTATTATTACAGAGAATTAGCTGTTGATCACAGTCGGGACTCAGAGGGTCGAGATTTTTGGCCTCAGCACTTAAAGAAACTAAGGGAGTGATATCGATGGCTGCCTCCCCAATTAATCCAGAAAGATTGGTAGTAACAGTTACCTTCCTAGGCATAACTAAAGTAGCAGAAGCAATCTCGGCAATAACTTCCACTTGATTACTCCCCGGGATAAAACTCGTAATTCTTCCCACTCTCACCCCGCGAAAACGCACCGGTGCCCCGACTTGTAACCCTTCCACATCGGCAAACTCGAAGATTAATTGATAGGTTCTTTGACCAAATCCCCCCCCGCGAACCCAGATAGCGAGCGCCCCAAAGACCAATAATCCGCCTAGGGCAAACAAACCTAGTCTTCCTTCCCGTAAAGCTCGCGAACTCTGCATGATTTTTCTCTCATTCTCGATAGTTCTTAATTTAGCTTAATCTAGCTTAAACGATTGTTCTAATCGGGCCTTCAATGCTGGCGCTAAAAAATTGCCGGATCATGGGATGATCGGTACGATCGATATCTGCCACTACTCCCTGCCATTGCACTTTTCCCTGATAGAGAAATACTACTCGATCAGCGGTGCGTCGGATGGTACTTTGTTGGTGAGAAACCATCACATAGGTGTTCGCAGATCCCGATTTTTCATGGAGAGTCCGCACTAGATCCTCGATAATTGTGGAAGCTATCGGGTCTAATCCTGCGGTAGGTTCATCATATAGCAATAATTCAGGATTATCGGCCCGATTATCGGGATTAGTGATAATAGCGCGGGCAAAAGCCACCCGTTTACGCATTCCCCCCGATAGTTCCGAGGGATAAAGGTCACTAATTCCCTGTAAACCGACCATTTCTAGGCTTTCTTCCACTAATTCCCTAATTCTGGCTTTTTTTAAATTAGTTTGTTCGTAGAGATAAAAACCGACATTTTCCCCGACGGTGAGAGAATCAAACAGGGCTGTTTGTTGAAAAACTAAGGAAGTTCGCATCGCTTCTCGACCATCTTCTAGCAATCCCTGACGCAATTGGCCTTTAATACGAATTTCTCCAGCATTTATCCCCGTTAATCCCGCAATTAACCGTAAAACCGTTGATTTTCCCGTTCCCGACGGCCCGATAATTACCAGGGCCTCCCCTCGATAAATGGTTAAATCTAAACCATCGAGAATAACATTATCCCCGAATCTTTTCGATACTCCTCTCAATTCAATTAACGGTTCTTTCATGAAATCAAGATTAATGTCGCTTAATTATCTTATAACCTCTGGAATTTTAGGGAGATGGGGAAGTGGGGAGTATTTTCAGTGAACAGTCAACAGTAATCAGTGAACTGAAAACTGACATCTGAAAACTGATAACTGATAACTGAGGCTCTTCGGTTTGTGTTATGCAATGGACGGGGGTTATAAGGGATGGAACCCTTATATAGAAAGGCATTTAGCGATTTTTGTCAATTGTTTTTTATCTAGAGCAAACTAATCAATTAAGTCTCTTGCCAGATAAGGATTTAGTCGATTTATGCCCCCCTATCGAACCATAACAAGTAACGAAGAGCCATAACTGATAACTGATAACTGATAACTGATAACTGATAACTGATAACTGATAACTGATAACTGATAACTGATAACTGATAACTGATAACTGATAACTGATAACTGATAACTGA
>NZ_JACJQV010000126.1 GCF_014696875.1 Microcystis wesenbergii FACHB-1317
TGGGACTTAGGCATTTTCGGGCAGCAAAAAAGGCTCAAACCATTACGGGACAAAGGGTTAACCTCGATTTATGATTTTCCTTGATCTATCTGGGTTTCAGCGATTTTGGGCTTCTCGAAGTAAATCCCAAGCAGGGATTGGGGTTGAGGCTTTTCTCGATTTGTTTTTTGTCTAAGTCCCATTAGCTTAACTGAAATCTATGTTAATTGGAATTTTAGCGGTACTTTCGGCGGCGGCGGCGGCGGGGCTACGCACCGCTTTACCGTTGTTGGTTATTGGTTTGCTACGAACTAATCTCTGGCAGGATGTCCCGTTATTATCGCGTCTTCATCCTCAAGTTTTACTGGCGATTTTGGTTAGTTGGTCGTTATTCGAGTTGTTTGGTTCCAAGAGTCTTTTGGGGCAGCGGGTTCTACAGATTATCTCTTTATTTACCAGTCCGCTCGTCGGCGCGTTAATGAGTTTAACCATGGTGAAAATGTTGCAGTTAAATCTGCAACCCCTTTGGTTAATTGCGGGAGTGGGGGGATTACTCGCTTTTGTGATCAAGTTAGTACAAGTGGGCTGGTTTTTTCGTTTGCACGGTTTACCGATTTGGGTGACTTTGTCCGAAGAATTTTTATGTATTATTTTAGTGTTTTTTGCCCTCAGCACCCCAGAAAATGGCGGTTTAATCGCTTTATTGCTACTCTGGCTGGTGATTCGTAGTTCTAACTTGTGGCGCGATTGGTATAGCCAAAAACAGCAGCTGTGACTCCTGACCCGATTAACGTTTGCGTTTGAGTAATTTAGAAATGCGAATGCGTCGATCATACCGCAACCAACGCCAAATTTTAATAACTAATTCCTCCACCCATGAAATAATCGCATCTAATCCCTCTAAAATCCGTTCTAAGGGGTGTTTAACGTAGCCGACGGGGGTTGATTCGGTTTCTAGCCATTCTTCGTTAATTGGTTGAATTATCTCCCTAGCATAGCGAGGATCTAATTGGGTGGCGGGGGGGGATTCTCCAGGAGTAATTTGGGCAGCGGCCGGGGGGATTTTTTGTAAAGATTTATTTTGTTTTTCTTGACTAAAAGCTCTTTTTGTGATAGTAGGCTGGGCTGGAGTAACTAGGGATTGGGAAAGGGAATTAGCGGGGTTAAGGCGGGGTTTTTCGGAGTCTTGGGGAGAAATAGCCAAGATATCGGCGGATTCTAGCCAAGGTTGCTCGCTGACGGCGGAAAATGTCAGGGATTGGCGAGAGGAAAAAAAGTGATCGATCGCCGCTTGGATGAGTTTGCCGATCGTGAAGGGATCCGCTTGGGTTTGTTTTTCTAGCCAATCCTGGAGACGTTGCTTGAAGGTGATCAGCAGAGAATTAGGAAGACTTAGGGGATATTTTGCCGATAAAGCGGGTGAATCAGCACTATATTCTAAATTATTCTTTTCTTTTGCCCAGAAATGCTCGATCGCCGCATAAATTAACCAATAAAGTCGCCAGAGATAGGAGGAATTTTTCTCCAGAGTCGGGGACTGGTTAAGGAGATCGGAAGGGGGGTTAGAGGTGTGGCTAACACTGCTGGGGATTGCGGGGGAGATAGCGAGAAATTTAGCCTCGAAAATTGCTAATTTTTCGTCAATAACTTCTAAAATCGCTTGAGAATTTAAATTAGGCAGTGGTAAGGAGGGTGGTGTCGGGGTTTTGACGAGATGGGATTCCTGGAAGAGATTTATGGCGATCGCGATTTGTCCCTGTTGTTCCCAGCGTAGTAGGTTCCAAAACCAACGTATCGGAGGCAAGACAGGATTTTTATCGGTAAAATTTGGTAATAAAGGCGGATATTGAGGATTTAATCGCTTAATTCTCCGTTTTTCGAGGGCGTAGTTAGCCAGTGCCGTCCTAATTTGTTTTTCTATTTGTCTTTGGGTTTGATTATCGGTGATTTTAACAGTCTGGTGATCGTTAGTGACGAAAACTAAAGCTTGATCCTCTAGATCGGCTGCTATGCCAATAAATGCCGTTTCTTGGTCGGATAAGCTCTGGAGAAATTCTGCAATCGCATCCGTCCCCTCTTTGCCGGGGGGTGATAATTGTTTCTGGAGACTGTTCCCCAATTGATTAGCCGTCACCCGCAGCGATTGTATCAGTAAATAGACGGGATAGATGGCTATTTGCAGGGCAAGAGCGATCGCATTTTGACCGCGACGGGAAACGCGGCCGAGGTTATCTTTCAGACGGATCAAACGACGGTTGATCAGGTTGAACAGTCGGCTTTTATAGGGATCGGCAGCCATGGATTTTGGGCGATAACATCTTCATTTAGACTATCCTATTGTGCAAGGGCGGGATAAAAAAATTTTTTGCTAAAACCCTTGACTCCCAGAAAGATTATTGTTATATTTAAAAAGGTCTGAAATCCACGCCCCCATCGTCTAGTGGCCTAGGACACCTCCCTTTCACGGAGGCGACAGGGATTCGAATTCCCTTGGGGGTATCAAAAAAAGTCAGAGGTGTTAAGCTTCTGACTTTTCGGTTTTTTTCTCCCGTTGATGGCTTTTTGGTAGGGTGACGGTGAAAACTGTTCCTCGATCGATCTGACTTTCAACGCTAATTTGTCCATGATGACTGAGGGTAATCGCTAAAGCGATCGCTAATCCTAATCCTGTTCCCCCGGAAGTGGCGGAATTTTGTCGCGCGGGATCGAGACGATAAAAGCGATCGAAAATATGGGATAAGGCAGCCTCGGGAATACCGATTCCGTTATCTTTGACGCGTACCAGTAACACCGATTGTCGATCGCGTTTACTTTTTTCCAATTCCACTGCCACATTTTTAGGCTCAGATTCGGGCAAAAAAGCGTGTTTTAGGGCATTATAAATTAAATTTGTGAATAAACGAGCCAATTGATCCCAATCTCCCTCCATAGTAAACATTTCATCGCTGTAGGAAAAATCCTCTTGGTCCGGTTCCACGATCGACAAAGAGAGGGAAATTCCCTGCTTATCGGCGATTAAACGCTGTTCTTCCACCACTTCCATCAATAAAGCATCCAAAGGTACAGCTTGCTCGATCGGTTGGACGATGCCACTATCAGAACGGGCTAAAAAAAGCAGATCATTGACTAAATTGCCCAATCTTTCCGTTAAACGCTCGATCACCTGCAAGCGTTGATCGCCAGTTTCGGGATAAGCGATCGCCATTTGCACGTTAGTTTGGATAGTGGCGATCGGATTGCGTAATTCATGGGAAGCATCGGCGGTAAATTGTTTTAAACTCTGATAGGACTCTTTTACCGGTTGAATGGCTAAACCGGACAAAAACCAACCAATCCCAGCGACACTGGCAATCATCAGGCAAATTCCGACGATTAAATCCAATAATAGCTGTCTAATTGGTTTTGTCACCTCAAACCAAGGATGACTTACCCGCAGATATCCCAAAACATAATGATCGATTTCCACCCTTTCGGTTATTTGTCGCAGCAGACGATCATCGGATAAGCGAATAGTTTCCCCCTGACGGTGGGGATGGAGGGGAATATCTAAGGATTCGGCCAGAGTTGACCAAACTAGATTACCTTGGGGATCAAACCATTCCAAATCTATATGATCGTCCTCGACGGATTTACCCTGACTGGGAAAACTTGCCAGGGGATCGACGCGATAGCGTCCTTGGTTCGGGGGAATCGATTCGATCACGAGGGAACGATTTACCACCTCAATGATGTGTTTGAGGGTATCATCAATGCGCTCCACTAGGGTATGGCGCACATAAAAATACATTCCCGTAGCGAGAAAAAGCAGTAGTATGGCAGTGACAACAGTGTACCATAAGGCTAAACGGCGGCGAGTGGCTTGGAACACCGATAATCTATGGATTGGCTAGAGATTTTTAGGGTAATGTATCTTATTTTACAGCTTATTTGAGCGATTTAATGGTGGAGAATAAGTTATTTTTAGCTGTGGGGAAAAACTGACGGTTGCCAAGAATAGCTAGACTTGAAGGCTCATAGTCCTTAAAAATTGCCGCTAACAAAAGTATTTTTAGATACATTCTTCTCAATAATTGTTTGAGTAGAACTACAAAAGCAGCCAAAGTGAATTATATTTAACCCTATGGCAACAAGGCTGACAGGAACGGCTAAAAATATTTTTGAGCTTATTGGAATTAATCACAACTATAAATAATGATGAATTTAAATTATTGGTTAATGAAATCGGAACCCGATGTCTATAGTATCGGGGATTTAAAAAAAGATGGTCAAACTATTTGGGAGGGAGTGCGAAATTATCAAGCGCGCAATTTTCTCCGTCAGATGAAGCGGGGAGATTTGGCCTTTTTTTATCATTCTAATACGACCCCGCCGGGGATTGTCGGCTTGATGCGAGTGGTGCAAACTGATATGATCGATCCCACACAATTCGATCGTGATAGTCCCTACTATGATTCTAAATCCTCTCCAGATTCCCCGCGCTGGTGGACGGTTAAAGTTGAGTTTGATCGCCTTTTTCCCCAACGGCTGCCCCTGGGAATTTTAAAACAAAATTTTACCGCCGATGAATTATTATTAGTAAGGACAGGAAATCGTCTGTCAGTGATGCCTGTCAATCCAGCGATCGCAACACAAATTCTCGCTTTAGTCCCTCGTCAAGGAGTATAAACTGTGAACCAGAAAGATGCTATTAATTTACTTTCCCTGATCGGGGGATTATTGGCCACTATTGTCATTTTAGCGGCCTTTAATGCCTATGTGATTATCACCCCCGGACAAGCGGGGGTTTTAAGTGTGTTAGGAAAGGCTAAGGACGGGGTTTTATTGGAGGGATTGCACTTTAAACCTCCCTTTGTTTCTAGTGTCGATATCTACGATGTTACGGTGCAAAAATTTGAAGTTCCTGCCCAAAGTTCCACTAAAGATTTACAAAATTTATCCGCTAGTTTTGCGATTAATTTTCGTCTCGATCCGACGCAAGTAGTGGCAATTAGAAGAACCCAAGGAACTTTACAAAATATTGTCGCTAAAATTATCGCCCCTCAAACCCAAGAATCCTTTAAAATTGCCGCCGCTAAAAGAACCGTAGAGGAGGCAATTACTCGACGCAGTGAGTTAAAAGAAGACTTTGATAATGCCCTATCGACTCGGTTAGAAAAGTATGGTATTCTAGTTTTAGATACCAGTGTGGTAGATTTGAATTTTTCTCCAGAATTTGCCCGGGCAGTCGAAGATAAACAAATCGCAGAACAACGCGCCCAAAGAGCCGTTTATATCACCCAAGAAGCGGAACAACAGGCCCAAGCAGAAATTAATCGCGCTAAAGGGAAAGCTGAGGCACAAAGACTATTAGCAGAAACTTTAAAAGAACAGGGAGGAGGATTGGTTTTACAGAAAGAAGCGATCGAAGCTTGGCGCGAAGGTGGAGCGCAAATGCCCCGGGTTTTAGTCATGGATGGAGCGGGAAAAAATAGCGTACCATTTTTATTTAATTATAGTGATTCTTTTCTGGAAAATTCCCCCTAAATTCCGGTCTATTTTGCTGACTTATGTTCTCAAGATACAGCCTTTCCCATCAAGAGGAAGTGTAACCTAAATTTGGTATCGACGACCGGCGATCGGCTCCCCAAAACGAAAACTTTGTACCTCACCATTAAGATAACTTTTATCAGTTTTGTTGAGAAATGTGTAGAGTTGGAGCCGACCCTTGACTGAAACCCAAGCTCTCGTGATAACTTGTAGAGGAGTTATCGACAAGACACCATCAGCTAGACAACCCTTCCAGTTTCTCTATGTTTCATCCTCACCAATCGGAAACCCGTGAAGATATCCGCGAGTATGTAGCTCAACTACAACTTCACATGGCTTTACAAGCTCGTAATCTCGTTCCCAGTCTGACTAATACTAGAGATAGTCGCGAGAAACTGCTGCAGGATACCCAAGCAACCATCGAAAAAATCGTTTCCCGTCATTTCTAGTTGACCGATTTTACGGTGTTGTCAGATCAGAATAAGAAAGATGCCATGCAATCCTTGCTATCAAAGTAATTTCAGTTCCCATTTGACAACGCCCATTGTAGGGCTAATTCCGGAATTAGCCCTACACCTATGACCTAGCTATATTCCACTGCATATGTAGCCTATACTCAACGGATGGCCGTATTATACGTCTCTACCAATCACAGCAGCTGCAATGTAGGGGTGCAAAGTGGTCAGTGAGTTGATCGAACTGCTTGCGACCATAATGTGACATTGTGAACATTTTTCAGCCAAGAGCCAAGAGGCTCTTTTTTTTTCTGATATTGAGGGAATAAACCTGACTCTCTTACCATAAAAACGCTAAAAAAACTGTATTAAAAGTTGCAGAAATTGGCAAAAAAAAAATAAGATGTGCAAAGAAGTTTTACATCTGTTTAACTAAAGTTAACTTAACTTTACAAAAGGAAATTGGCCAATGAAAGTCGCTATCGTACCGATTGTTTTATCCACTGCCAGTTTAGGGTTAATGTTAGGTGTGGCACAAAACGCCCAAGCCGCCCTGATCCCTAACATCACTGCCTCAACCAATATGGGGAACTCTTTGTTGTTTCCTAATGGGACTTAGACAAAAAACAAATCGAGAAAAGCCTCAACCCCAATCCCTGCTTGGGATTTACTTCGAGAAGCCCAAAATCGCTGAAACCCAGATAGATCAAGGAAAATCATAAATCGAGGTTAACCCTTTGTCCCGTAATGGTTTGAGCCTTTTTTGCTGCCCGAAAATGCCTAAGTCCCACTAATATAGTCGATACCGTCAATGGGGACGGGCTGCCAGGTAACAACCCAAGTCTGACGGGCAATCATGCTTTTCCGGCAGGGGGTAATGCTTGGATTTCAGCTTTAGGCAGTTCCACTGGCAATATCACTTTTAATCTCGGTCGTGCCTATAGTCTCGATGGTTTTAGCTTCTGGAACCTTAGTAGTAATCTTTTTCGCAATCAGGGGATTAATGGCGTAACCGTTCAATCCTCCACCAATGGCACGACTTGGACTACCATACCAGGTGCCCCTACTTCCTTCAATATTGGAAGTGCAGGTCTTTTGGCTACTCAGCCTCCACAAGTGGTCAGTTTTAGCCCAGTTACTGCGTCTTTTGTCCGGTTTGTTGTTCTAAGTAACCGTCAATCCAGCCTCATTCCAGGTTTTCTTCGTAGTACTGGCTTCTCTGAGGTTCAATTTAGCGGAACTCCCATTCCCGAACCTTCTTCCTTGCTTGCCCTGTTAGCCGTTGGTTTAGCGGGTGTTGGTTTAAGAAAAAGAATGTAATCTTTAGATGGTAGGTTGGTTATACCATTTTTCTTTATTCGTGTCCCTCATCCCCTTGCCCCTCTCCCTTTCTGAGATACGGATTGGGGGTGAGGGCAATTAACCATCTCTGCCATTACTTTAGAAAAATGGTATTAATTACCCTTGGCCCTCCTCTCCCCACTCCCCACACTTCTTAAACAGGATTTAGTCTAGGATACCTGCTAGGAATAAAGAAAAATGATATTACTTTCGATCGCCCACTGAGTCAATTCCGTGCGATTATGAAGACCAGTTTTATGGAGCATATTCGACACATGACTTTCGATTGTCCGTTGACTAACATTGAGTTTTGCGGCGATTTCCCGATTAGCCAGTCCTTGGGCGACCAATTGTACTACTTTTAACTCCGTTGGGGTTAATTCCACATTACCTGGAACCTGAAGAGGGGTGACATCTGGGGAATGGCCGCGGGTGCTGCGTTTCGGCAACCGGCCCGCTTGTGTGAGGGAAGACTCCACCAGGGCCACTAATTCTTCCGGTTCAAAGGGTTTAACCATATAAAAATCGGCCCCGGCGGTTAAACCTGTCACCTTGTCCTGACTTTGATCCTTAGGGGAGAGAAAGATCACGGGAAGGCCACTAAAACGACTGTCCCGACGAATTTTTTCGAGGAAGGCATAACCATCCATTTCCGGCATGATCAGATCACAGATAATCATATCGGGCATTTCCGCTGCTTTGGCCGCATTTGCCCCGCGTTCGAGGATTTCTAGGGCTTCCCGACCGTTTTCTGCGGTTGTCACCCTATAACCACGAAACTCTAGATAATCCTTCACCAAAAGTATTAAATTTGGGTCATCGTCGATTAATAAAAGTTGTTTGTTGTCTTTGTTGGTCTCTTTCATCGCTATTTTCCGGGCTGCAGGGTTGGGGGAATGGAGACGGACAAAGGATCGACAGGCACTCATGCAACAGGTAGTTAGATATGTGTAGTTAATTAGGGTTTGCTGAATAAATGTGAAATGTAGGTAAGGTAAGGGTTTTGTGGCTTTTCTGGCGAAACAGGTGCAAGATTTTGAGAGAATCGTGCTTCCAAACCTTGCGTCTTCATCGGCCCGCGTCCTGTAGGGGCGAAGCATTCGGGCAATAACCTATCGGTGAAACCGGAGATTTTCTATCCGAATGCTTCGCCCGTACTTTTTCAGCAGACCCTAATTAAACCTCTTGCATAATTAATAATTTTTCAGGGTTCAAAAACGGCAAAAATAATGATTAAATTGCATAAAATCTGTAAATAGACCATTTAATTGATTATTATTCATTCTTAATTCTCCTGACTACTGACTACTGGCTACTGACTCCTCACCCTAACAACAATTTTTGATTTTTACAAGAGGTTTATTGTGTTTCAGCTAGTTTTAACGCTGTTTTCCTCTATTGTTTCGGGTTCTCCTCCTGTACAGTTCAGAGAAATTACCGGTAAATCGTGGCGAAGGAAAGCATATTCGGTGACGATTTGATTACCGATTAGGTGTGCTTGGATAATTCTTTCGATCGCTTCCTTGTTTACCCTTCCATACCAGACCCCTTCCGGGTACACTAATAAAATCGGGCCTTGGCTACAAACCCGCAAACAATTGGCTTTAGTGCGAAAAACACAGCCCGGACGGTCGGCACTGGGGCGATCGAGTTCTAATTCACTTAACCGCTTCTTTAAATAATCCCACACTTCTAACCCTTCTTCCTTGTCACAGCATTTTGGCTTAGTCTGATCGCAGCAGAGAAATAGATGACGCTGGATCTGGGCCAGTCCCAACTTAGCCACACTTTCCCCCAAGATATCTCTGGTGTCCGCTTCTTCCATAAATTTTTTTTATCAACTAAACTCTTGACATTGAACAGAAAATGTGCATAGCCGACTAAACTTTCGGTTTAAGGATGTAACGATAGATAAGATAAAAGATAGCAGCGAGGATTAAAGCACTTAAAACTGCGCTGACTAGCCGTAAAATCGCCGTTAAAATCGAAAGAGCCACAAAAACCCCCGCCACTGCCACCACTACCTGTGCTGGTGTGGACAGGCTGCTGTACCAAGTTTTCACTTTTTCGAGGGTGGTAGCGAAACTAACCCGGGTATCAACGGGGGAAAAATCGTCGGTTTCGATTTCCACTTCCACTTCTTCTGGGGTATATTTAGTATCGAACGGTTCGGGAGACTTCATAAACACTCAAGCTACTTAACACTTCATCCCTATTCTATCGATGATTGGGGTTGACAGGGGTTGAGACAGAATTAATGTAACAATGAGTTTATCCATAGCTAAATGACCGGAATCTATGAGCCTATCGACTGCCACCGTTACCGCCATCAATTATCCTGATGCTACCATCACTAGGGCCCAACGGGCCCTCTGTTGTTCTCCTTTCCGTGTCACCCTATTCGCCGCTATGCTGGAGCAAAGTGTATCACTTTTAAGCATCCCTGGTGCTGGGGGTTTAGAGAAAGGTTATACTTCCAGACTGCTGACGGAAGCAGCAGTGGAAAGCTATCTTCTCTGGTTGATTAAAGTGGGAATTTTGCGGCGCGAAGTAGATGGACAGGGGATAACCGATAGTTTTCGTCTCACTCCTTTGGGGAGGAAATTAATAGAAAAATGGCAACCCCAAGGGGACTTTTTCCCTACACCCACTTTCTGGCAAAGATTTTTAAATACTCTGCAACGTTGGTTTTCTTTTTAATGCTGTTGGGAGTCAGTTATCAGTGATCAGTGATCAGTTATCAGTTATCAGTTATCAGTTATCAGTTATCAGTTATCAGTTATCAGTTATCAGTTATCAGTGATCAGTTATCAGTTATCAGTTATCAGTTATCAGATGTGAGTTTTCAGTTATTAGCCTCTTGCATGAGTGTCTGTCCTTATAAGTAGCATATACTCAACGGATTTAGTATCAACTGATTACTGTTTACCGATTACTGTTCACTGAAAATACTCAATAAAAAAACTAGATGAAAGCAATTATGGTAGTGGGGACGACTTCCCACGCGGGTAAATCTTTTTTAACTGCCGCTTTATGTCGTTTATTCAACCGGAAAGGCTGGCAAGTAACACCCTTTAAAGGTCAGAATATGGCCCTTAATGCCTATGTTACCGCAGGAGGGGGAGAAATGGGTCACGCCCAGGCGGTGCAAGCATGGGCTGCGGGGACAGTTCCCCGGGTAGAAATGAACCCAATTTTATTAAAACCCCAGGGAAATATGACCTCTCAGGTGATTATTAAAGGCAAGGCTGTGGGTATCACCACGGCAGTGGATTATTATCAGAATTATTTTGAGCAAGGTTGGCAAGCAATTAAAGAATCTTTAGCTAAATTATCAACAGAATTTGATCTAGTTGTCTGTGAAGGTGCGGGAAGTCCGGCGGAAATAAATCTCAAACATCGGGATTTAACTAATATGCGGGTGGCTAAATATCTCGATGCCGCTACTATTTTAGTGGTGGATATTGATCGCGGGGGGGCTTTTGCTCACGTCGTCGGTACGTTAGAATTATTAGAACCGGAGGAAAGAGCTTTAATTAAAGGTATTGTGATCAATAAATTTCGCGGACAAAAATCTCTCTTAGATTCGGGGATTACTTGGCTAGAAGATTATACAAAAATTCCCGTGTTGGGAGTTCTTCCCTATAGTGATATCTTTTTAAGTGCCGAGGATTCTCTCAGTTTACTTGATCGCCCCGCCCAAAAACCTAAAGCTGAACTAAATATCAGTGTCATTCGTCTGCCTCATATCGCTAATTTTACTGATTTTGACCCTCTCTGTGGTGAAGCAACGGTTAATGTCCGTTATCTAGAATTACAGGAATCTTTAGGTGATCCCGATGGGGTAATTATCCCCGGTTCTAAAACTACTGTCGCTGATTTAATCGCTCTTAATCAAAGTGGTATGGCTAATCAATTACAAGCCTATCACCAAAGGGGAGGTATTATCTTTGGCATCTGTGGTGGTTTGCAAATGTTAGGGCGATTAATCCTGGATCCTGACCATCGAGAAGGTCCCGAAAGTGAAGCAGCTGGCTTAAATTTACTGCCCTTAAAAACGGTAATTACTGCCGAAAAAATTACCCGTCAACGACAAGTTTTATCTAATTTTCCCGAAGGGGGTTTACCAGTAACAGGATACGAAATTCACCAAGGAATAAGCGCATGGGAAAGTGAATCAGGTTATCAAAAAATGTTCGAGGAGGATGCTAGTCTAGGAATTGTCAATGATTCTCTGTCAATTTGGGGCTGTTATTTACATGGTATCTTTGATAATGGTTCTTGGCGAAGAACTTGGCTAAATCATCTACGTCAGCGTCGCGGTTTATTATCTTTGCCTACGGGAATTGCTAACTATAGTGAACAAAGAGAAATAACCCTAGATGCTATGGCTAATTTACTGGAAGAACATTTAAATCTTAACCCTATTTTTGCTCATTTGTAAGGAGAAATTATGACTATTGCAGTGCGTTTTTTACCCGATGATATTATCATGGAAGCGGAAACCGGAGAACTATTATTAGATGTGGCAAAAAAAGCAGGAATTGACATTCCTACCGGCTGTTTAATGGGTTCCTGTCACGCTTGCGAGGTAGAATTAGATGATGGTACTCAAATCTGTAGTTGTATTACTGGTATCCCCGGCGATCGAGATTCTTTAACTGTTCATTTATACTCCGATCCGCTCTGGTAGGTTGCTCCCTTAGATCTAGTCAAACTTGGGAATAATCCAAGCTGCTATAATAGCCAATAAAACAACAATTTCTAAGACTTTATATAAGTTAAGAGATTGTAGCCACTGAAAAGTATTAGCTAGACGCAAACTTAACCCCCATTGACGTAATTGAGATAACCATAATTTCGGGCTATCTTGTTCACGAAAACCCCATTTAAGGATAGACAATAACAGGGGAACTCCCCCCACTTTAGCAGTCATGAGCAGGTGCAGCACCAGACATACTGCCATAATTAACCAACTGAGCAAATGGGCATAATACCAAAAGTGATTTAATTCCCCTTCTGGTAGCCATTTGGAATCCATCATCCGGCCACTATACAAAGCAAAAGTTAGGGCAAAAAGAGTCAAAGTATTGACTAAACGATGGAGACTATACCACCAAATCGGCTTACCAAATTGGGTTAATTTGTTAAGAGAATCACTTTGAATTAATCTTTTGTTGCCGCGACGAAAAGCATAGATAGCAAAAACGGGAAAGATAATCAGAGTATAGAGGCCAAAAGTACCATGAATACTTTCAATTTCTTGATATTCTGGTAAAGGCAGTTTTAACCAACGACCGTCAAAAGTATCATAGGTCCAATAGGCCGTAACCATGGCGGCAATGAGGGCAATTCCCGTGAATCCGTGCAGAATTCGCAGTAAAAGAGGTTGATAGGGTTGATTAGTTTTCATCGACTCGATCGATACAATAGGGTATGTAAACTTGCCCAGATACTATGTTAACTAATCCTTGGCTCGTCGCTGTTCTTCTCAATACCATCCTCCTCGGAATCGCTACAATTGCCCCAAAAAAGCTCTTAACTCGGATGGGTTATCTCCATGCTTGGGTTTTAGGGGTAATTGTCTGGGGAAGCTTGGGATGGCGCGGTTATCTAATTGTTTTATTCTATTTCCTCGTCGGTTCTACTGTCACCCGCATCGGTTTAGCTCGCAAGGAAGCGGAGGGAATCGCCGAAAAAAGATCGGGGGTACGCGGTCCAGAAAATGTCTGGGGTTCCGCTTTAGCAGGGGCAATTTGCGCTATTCTCAGTCTTTTTGCCGCTTCTCCCTGGGATTACCTCTTAATACTCGCTTATGTGGCTAGTTTTAGCACTAAATTAGCCGATACTACTGCCAGCGAGGTGGGTAAAGCTTACGGTAAAACTACTTATCTAATCACTAATTTTAAATCCGTCCCCCGGGGAACAGAAGGTGCTGTTAGTTTGGAAGGAACGCTCGCCGGTTTGCTGGCAGCCACGGCGATTTCCCTGTTAGCATGGGCTATTGGTGCGATCGATCTTCTTGGTGTGTTATGGTGTGTAATTGCGGCATTTATCGCCACCAATATGGAAAGTCTCATCGGAGCTACCCTACAAACTCGCTTTCTGTGGTTAACTAATGAATTGGTCAATGTGATCAATACGGTTATCGGTGCGATCGTGGCTATACTGTTAAGCTTGCTCTGGTCTTTCAGCTAAAATTAAGTGACTAAAGAAATATCTATGCTAAAGTGGCGTTTTTGTGCATTTTCCCTGCTGTTACTGCTAATTACTGCCTGTGGGACGGAAAATCAATCTAATTCTAGTTCTAACACCGCAAGTAGTCCCGATGCTGGCCGCTTGCAAACGGTGAAAAATCGCGGTAAGTTAATTTGTGGCATTAACGGAGAAGTGTCGGGGTTCAGCTTTGTTAATGAAAAAGGCGAATATTCGGGCTTAGATGTGCAAATTTGCCGAGCTATTGCGGCGGCTATCTTTGATGATCCCTCCAAAGTCGAATATCGTAAACTTAGCCCCCAAGAGAGATTTACTGCCGTACAGACGGGAGAAGTGGATATCCTCAGTCGCAACACCACCTGGACGATTAACCGGGATACCGCTCTGGGGATGGAGTTTATCACCCCGGTTTTCTATGATGGTCAAGGAATCATGGCCACGAAAGCCAGTAATGTTAAGAAATTAGAAGATTTGAGCGGAAAGTCCATTTGTGTGCTATCGGGAACCACCACAGAACAAAATCTGGCCGATGCCATGGCAAAAGCGGGAGTTCAAGGTTATAAACCGATCGTTTCCGATGATGTGGAGGCTTTATATACAGCTTATCAGGCGGGGCGTTGTCAGGCTGTCACTTCCGATCGCTCCCAATTGGTGGCCCGGCGCTCGGTTTTTCCCCGACCACAGGATCATCAATTATTAGAAGTGGTAATATCTAAGGAACCCTTGGCCCCAGCCGTGGCCGATGGTGATCCCGCTTGGTCGAATGCCGTCCGCTCGATCGTTTTTAGTTTAATTCAAGGGGAAGAATTTGGGATTAACTCCCAAAATATTGGCACTTTTGCCGATAGCAAAGACCCCAGTATTCGGCGCTTTTTGGGTATTGATGAGAAGTTAGGTGAAGATATGGGTTTACCCAATGATTTTGCCCAAAGAGTCTTAAAACAGGTGGGTAATTACGGTGAAATCTATGATCGGGAAATCGGTAAACCCCTACAACTCGATCGAGGTTTAAATAATCTTTGGACAAAGGGGGGTTTATTGTATTCTCCTCCTTTTCGTTAATTTTAAGATTGTGTTTCCTGACGGGGAATATAGACCCCTATGGCTGCTGGAATAACCCGAAATATGGCGGGAGTAGTGCTAGTAATTTCGCCATCGGTGTTGATACTATGGGGTTTACGAGTCTGAATTTGAATTTCTTTCCCCTTAAGAGTTCTCACCCAAGATAATAAACCCTGTTGTCCTCGCGGTAATGTCCATAAAAGCGGGAAAATTTGCCACCAGTGTTCAATTTCTAGGCTATATAAATCTAACCTTTGATCGTCAATTTGGGCATCGTGAGCGATCGGCATTCCTCCCCCATAATAACGACCATTTCCGATCGCTATTTGTAGGGTTTTAACTTTAATATTTTGGCCATCAACACGGATCATAGCGGTAAAAGGACGGGTTTTACTTAATACCTGTAGGGCTGTCCAAGCGTAGGCAAAAATCCCCAAACGTCGCTTTAAACCCTTGCTCAGTTTTTGGGTAATTTTCACACTTAATCCTAAACTAGCCACGTTGAAAAAGTATTTATTATTTACCCAACCTAGATCGATATATTTTAAATTACCTTCGGCAATAATTCGACAGGCTTCGGCAATAGAATTCGGTATCCCTAAAGTCCGGGCTAAATCATTAGCTGTTCCCAAAGGTATAATACCTAGGGGCAGTTGAGTTTCTAACAACACATCCACCACAGCATTAAGAGTCCCATCGCCGCCACCGACGATAACTAAATCAATATTAGAGCGATATTTTTCCAACAAAAAAGGTATATCTTCTACCTTTTTCAAAGGGACGCTGATAATTTCAAAATCCCAATCATTGAGCAGATCAACAGTTTGAGCAAAGTTTTCTTTACCCTTGCGCGAGTGACGATTGATTAGTAGTAAAGCTCTTTTAGTCATAGGTAAGTTTCTCAGCAGTGCAAGGATAAAGGTTAAGCTGCCTGGGAATTTAAGTGCGCGGACTGCTTATAGCTCTAACCTGTTTAACCTCTAACTCTAACGCGGATGCGACTTGCTCAACACTTAACCCTAAGGCTAACAAACGAGGAACAGCCTCTAGTGCTTTGTTTAGTCTGCCTTCCTGACGCGCTTCCTCGCGCACATCTTGAAAATACTGAGTTTGTTTTAATTCATCTAAACTAAACATAGTTTCTATCTCCCGACGATTGAGAAGCGGTAACTTATAAACGAGAATCGTCTCTATTAATTGTAAGAGTTCTTGGGGTTTTTGGTCGGGGGTTAATTCTTCCCGCACTCTTTGGATTAATTTTCGGGTACTATCAAGCGCTTTTGCTTTAGATAGGGTGATTAATTGCACTGTGGCTAAACCAATCGAAGTTTGAGGAGTGTTTTCTAATTCATTCAGATAAATCCGTCTCACTCGCTCGCAGTGGAGGAGTTCCCGATAGCGTTGAACTTTATCGGTTTCTACTTGAGGGTTAGGATAGACAATCACACCCCGCCAATCATTGGTTAAGTCGGTTTTACTGAGATATAAGAAGATTTCGGTGAAAAAGCGCTGATAAAAAGCCTCATCTTCTTGAAATTGTACCTCATACTAAATCCGTTGAGTAACGCACAGAAAACGGGTTTCTCCGAGAAACAGAAAACGGGTTTCTCCGAGAAACCCGTTTTCTACTCATGCCTTGGCTTCGGTGATGGGGAGTTGAATTAACTCAAAGAAGATAGAGGAGAATGATTGAAAGAGTTGATAAAAAATCGTGTCAGTTTTCATGCTTTTATTTTATAGCAGTACGCGCTAAGATTAGGACGTTTTGCTCCCCCCTAACCCCTAAAATTTAGAAAATTGGTGTGAGGAAGGTTTAAACGCCTTCCTTTTTGGCTAGGGACAAAGGCGCTCTCGCTTATTGAATTTTGGCACATAATGAATAAGTAGCTAGACACAATTAATTACACATATCTAACCACCTCTTGCAAGAGCACCTCATCTCAACAAGCAATTTAAATGCGCGGACAGCTTAGTCAATAATTAGGGCAATTTTCCCCGTCACCGAACCAGTTTCTAGCAATTGATGGGCGCTGATAGCTGCCGCTAAAGGGAAGGTTTGGGAGAGATGAATAGTTAACTTTTTCTCGTCAATTAAACGCGCCCCTTGCTTGAGAATTTCTGTTTGATATTTTTGTGCTTCTACCAACCCCATCAAAGCCGGGGTTAACATTAATTCTAAACTAATCCGCAAATTGCGATCGCGCGCTTGCTTCCAGCTGCCCGTAGGTTCCAAAATCGTCACAATATCGCCATAAACTCGCACCGCCCGGCAAGTTTGCCCAAAAGTTTCCCCTCCCACCGTATCAAAAGCGATATCTACTCCTTTCCCTGCGGTTTGTTGAAGTATCGCTGCGACGAAATCGGTTTGTTTGTATAAAATCGGGTAATCTACCCCTAATTGCCGCACTAAACGCTCTTTATCGCTATTTCCCACCGTCGTATAAACTTTAGCCCCCTTCAGTTTCGCCAATTGAATCGCGACATGACCAACACCCCCAGCCCCGCCATGGATAAGGACGCTTTGTCCCGACTGGAGACGGGCGCGATCATAGAGTGCTTCCCAAGCGGTGATTAAAACCAAAGGCACAGCGGCCGCCTCGGCAAAAGAAAGAGATTTCGGCTTGTGGGCTAGATAATCCGCCTCAATCAGGGCATATTCAGCATAATTCCCCGTGCCGGCCTTGCCCAGTCCGCCGCTACAAAAGTACACTTCATCCCCGGGACGAAAATCCTGCACTGCCGCCCCAACGGCCTCGACAATTCCCGCCCCGTCACAGCCCAAAATGGCCGGCATTTGCTCGGGGTAAAAAGTGCCGCGTTTACGAATTTTTGTATCAATAGGGTTGACACCAGCCGCTTTTAATGCTACTAAAACCTGATGCGGTTGACTAATTTTCGGGGTGGGGACTTGCTGAAGCTGCAGGACATCCACGGCGGTCATGAGGATAGCTTTCATTCTCAGTAGGTTAGGTGTTAAAAATTGTCAGATACCCCCCCTTAAAGTAGGGCTGTTTCATTCTCCCATCAGAATGTCAAAAGTAAAAGCGATCACTGTCTTGGTAAAATGAGCAGTGACCACCAACCTTTTAAATATATGTTGAGCCTAATAGAAAAACTGAAACAAGTCAAGGACTTTCGGAAAGATAAAGGAAAAAGACAACCTTTATGGATAGTATTATTACTAATACTAGGAACAATGCTGGGATACTTAGGTTATAGAGAGCTAGGAGAGTTTGCTAAAAATAATCGACATAGGCTCAGTCAAGAATTTAACAAATTCCAGAAATAGTCTGATCCTATTCAACAATTAGAAGGGTAATGATGGGATTTATGGCAGAGTTTATTACGAGTATTTAATGAATGTGCTTGGCAATAATATGGACAAAGAGGTGATATAAATTGGCTAGATATAGATGGAAAAAATCTCAAAAACAACCTAATTAGGTTGGTCTCATTGTTTAGTCAAGAAAGTCGATTGGTATTACAATTAAAAAGAATCGAAAACAAAAAAGGGTCTGAAATCGAAGAAGGTCAAGCTATAATCAAGCATTGCTCTCTCCCCAATAAATTCTTTACTGGCGATGCTTTACACTGTCAGAAAAAAAATCAGCTTAATAACCAAGAGTAAAAATGATTATGTTATCACCATTAAAGGAAATCAGAAAAATCTTGATCAGCGAATACAAGACCTGAGTAATTCCTCAAAGCCAGAAAGTTGCTTTCTTGAACAAGATAATAGTCAGGGCAGAAAAATATCAAGAAAAATAGAAGTTTTTAAAGTGAGGAAAAAATGAAAGAAAAGATTTTGAAAATCTGCCAAGAATTATTTCTTACTGACGACCGACGACCGACGACCGACGACCGACTCGGAGACTCCTTACCCCACAGTTAACTTTACTTTTGTCCAACTACTTACCATTATTCAGCCAACCCTATTTAGTTTAAGTGGACTGGTTGAACCAAGAATCCCTCGCCCGAGTGCGATGGGATCGTCAATCTGGGCTAGCAATTGCTTGTTCGGCTATATTAACTAAATTCTGGCTCTCCCCATCGCTCAGTTTTTTGCCAGATTGTAGGTGAACGCATATTTCGGGTAATTGCTGGCGTATTGCTAAAGCGACAGCTTTTTCAGCCGCTGGGATTTCCGCGATCATCAATCGATCAAATACTCCTGATGTCACCGCTAGGAGTATAGCAATTTGTTCGGGAACCGGCATCGGTTCGTACTGATTTTGTTTCAAAACTTCCCGCACGCGCCGCCCTCGTTCTAAAGTTTGACGAGTGACTTCATCTAAACGAGTGCCAAAACGGGAGAAAACCTCTAGTTCTTCAAACTGGGAATAAGATAGGCGTAAATCACTCGCTACAGCACGATAGGCAGCTAATTGAGTCTTCCCCCCCACTCGCGACACCGACTTACCCGCATCTACCGCCGGCAAAATTCCTTTTTGAAACAGCACAGGAGAGAGATAGATTTGCCCGTCGGTAATTGAGATTAAATTGGTCGGAATGTAAGCAGAGATATTTTGGGCTTCGGTTTCGACAATCGGCAATGCAGTTAAAGAACCACCTCCTCGGGCAGCATTTAGGCGTGTAGAGCGTTCGAGCAAACGAGAATGGATGTAGAAAATATCCCCAGGAAAAGCTTCTCGACCGGGAGGACGGCGTAATAGCAGCGATAGCTCTCGATAAGCGCGAGCATGAGCGGTCAAATCATCATAAACAATCAAGACATCATGGCCCTGCTCCATAAAATACTCTGCCATGGCCGTGGCGGCGTAGGGAGCAATAAACTGCAAGCCTGGTGGTTCTTCTCCAGCGGCAAAGACGACCAAACAGTAGTCCATCGCCCCATACTGCTGCAAGTCAGCGACGAACTTAGCCACCGCCGAACTGCGCTGTCCGATCGCGCAGTAAACGCAAATCACCTTTTCACCTTTTTGGTTGATAATCGTGTCAAGAGCGATCGAGCTTTTTCCTGTTTGGCGATCGCCTAAAATCAATTCTCGCTGGCCCCGTCCGATGGGAATCAGAGCATCCACCACCTTTAATCCCGTTTGCAGCGGTACTGTCACCGGAGCGCGATCCATAATTGCTGGGGCTTTTCGCTCGGCCAAATATCTTTGTGCCGCCCGCACTGGCCCCTGGTTATCCAAGGGGCGACCCATGGGATCGACTACTCGCCCTAAGAGTCCGTCACCCACCGGCACATCTAGCACTCGTCCCGTCCGGCGTACCTCATCCCCTGCTTTTAAATGTTCGCTTTTATCTAGGAGGATAATGCCGACTTCATCAATATCCAAGTTAAAGGCCATACCCAGGGAATCTCCAGGGAAACAAACAATTTCTTCCGATTTGACGCCTGGCAAGCCAGCAATCCGGGCAATCCCTTGACCGATAAAGTTTACCGTGCCAATTTCTCGGTATTTAAGTTGTGGGCGCTGCTCGCCCAAAATCCGTTGGCAGGTAGAGAAGGTATCCTCTAGCAATCGATGTAAAGCTCGCTCATCTCGGTTCATGGTATTTTTTGATTACCCCTCGCCTCTCGCGTAAAGACAACGGCTAAATCCTCTTCAAAGTCGTTCAAAAATTCCTCGACATTCCAGGCGATTCTTCGGCCAGAGGTTTTTAACTCAATGCCACAGATCAAGGCCGGTTTCACTTCAAATTTTATATCCAGATCACCAACAAGTTCTTGGCGAAGAACTGAGATAATTTGCTGCCGCAATTCTTCCGAGATTTCAAAGCTGCTAGAGATGATTGCCTCCTGCGTCTTGGCCGTTGCGGCGATCGCTTGACAAAGCACTCGTTTCTCTTCCCGCTCCCAATTGCGAACTCGCTCAAGGAAAACTTGAATGACAAGCTGTTCAAGTTGGACATCGGCTAGAGCTGCCAAAACTTGGCGAATTGTCTCCTGAATCTGTTGTAATGCTCGATGTCGCAACTCTTGCAAAAAGGCATCTTTTTGCCGTTGAACTATTTCTTGCCAGCGAGATCGATCTTCTTCTACTTCAGTGCGGATACCTTGCATTAACTCTGTTTGCGTCTGTGCAACTGCTGCCTTAACTTCAGCCAACATCGTCGAGCGCTCAGTCGCAAAATCTTGCTGCATTTGTTGGTATTTTTCGATTTCTTCTCGCGCTAATTGGCACTTTTGTTCTGCATCTTGCTGGCGATCGCTAATTGTTCTTTCCCGACGTTCCATTGCCTGAATAATAGGACGGTAGAGAAACTTTTGCAGTACAGCCACCAAAATCAAGAAATTAACAATTTGGGCCAAAAAGGTAAACCAATCAACTGCCACGGAATTATCCCCCCGCTTTAGTCACTACATAACCCCAAAAAGGATTGGCAAAAATTAAAATTAGCGAAATCACAAAACAATAAATTGCCACTGACTCAATAAATGCCAAACCAACAAATAACGTTCGAGTAATCGTATTGGCTTCGTCCGGCTGTTGCGCCAAAGCGGTCAAAGCTTGAGCGATAGCTCTTCCCTCTCCCAGTGCTGGCCCGATTGAACCGATCGCCATAGTTAATCCAGCCGCTAAAATTGAGATCATTGCCGTCAAGCCAATATTATTCATGGTTTCTTTGCTCCTTTTCTCCTGTATGAGAATTATTAACCACTTGCTGTGCTTCTGTTGCTGAAGCAATATAAACCATAGCTAAAATCGCAAAAATATACGCTTGAATTAATCCAGTCAGTAGCTCCAATACCTGCATGATAATCGGGAAAAAGAGAGGAGCAATGGATAAAAGAATAGCTACTATCATGACATCACTCATCACATTGCCAAACAGCCGGATAGCCAAGGACAAAGTGCGTGACAGTTCCCCAATCAGATGAAAAGGTAACATCAAGGGATGGGGTTCTAAATAGTGCTTGAGATATTTTTTTAACCCTGACTGACGTATGCCGTAAAATGGCACCGCCCAAAAAACACAGATAGCAAGTGCTGCCGTTGTAGAAAGAGAGGCCGTAGGCGGATGATATCCCGGGATGATTTCTAAGAGATTGGAAGCGGCGATAAAAATAAACAAAGTACCAATAAATGGCAAGTAGATATCCGGTTGGCATCCGCTAATATCTCTTATTTGACCCCGCAATTCTTCGATTACAACTTCCAAAACATTTTGCCAGCGAGACAGACGAGTATCTGTCGATAGTCGGCGCGTGATTAGCCAGGAACTAATGCCCAATAACGCCATTAACCCCCAAGTAAATAACAGAGTAGCATTAAGGGTAATTGCTCCTGATTGCCAGAAAATAATCTTGTCAGGACTTAGATACATGAGCTATTGTACTTAGTTGCTTCTGAATTTAGGTTGTACCTGCTGCAATATTAGATTTCTCGTCCAGAAGAAGGTGGCCAGGCTTAACAGCAAGTGGAGGACTGGCAAGTGGGGGACTGCAACTATTATCGCATAAAATCCCAGCAAAATTATGCCTGTACGCCCCAAAAAACTAATCAAAGTTAATACCGTGGGATTATTGGTTCTGGGGAGTTGACGCACCGTTAGCCACAATCCCCCAAAATAGGCCAAACCCAAGGCCATTCCCGCCAATAATGCCAGAGGAAAATACAGCAGTTCAATCATGATTGAGTTCCTTTTTCGATTGCTCGCGTGCGCCCTCGATGGCGGATTGTTCGCGCTTAACCCACTGCCAGGCATTCAAACAGCCCAGCATCAATCCAGCCAACATTAACATTAATGTCCAGGAAAAGCGACTCGGCCATTCTCGATCGATCCAGATACCGAGTGCCATACCTAAGAGAGTGGGTAGAACGACTGACCAGCCGACCAATCCCAATAAGCCCAGGCCAAACCATATACTGTGCTTCTTTTCTACTCTAGCTCTGAGTTTGCGCTCTTCCTGGCCCCCTACCTTGCGGCTAAAGCGCAAACGATTTTTTTGATGACTTCTTGCTGCCATTTTATTAGTACCCATATTTCTATTATTTCTCGTCTAGTCCCCTCGCTGCCCTCCTAGTTCAATAAATTGCCGGATCATGTTAGCTTCCAGTTTTGTCAGAGCCACGCGAGTGCGTTTTTCCCGCTCATCTAAGATTTGAAACTGCTTTTCTACCGCCTCTCTTAAGCATCCTAAGTCGGCACTTTCAACAGCATGGCGAGTAGAAACCCGCACGTCAAAACCAGATTTGACCAAAATGCCCTCATCCACGGCCATAAATCTTTCCTGCTCTTGAGGAGTGGTGAAAGACAGCAATCCGGGCAAGATAGCGGTGACAAAATCAATGTGATGTGGCAGCAGACAAAAGCAACCGCTTCCCGATTCTGCTGTGACTTTAATAACTTCTGTCTCTAATAGGATTCGGGTGGGCAATATAACTCGGAGTTTCATCGAAAATTTGGGTCTGAAACCCCGCCGTTTTACGGCGGCTTTACCATTAAATACTAGCGCATTTACAAAATATATGCTAGAACGTGAGATATGGAAAAAGCCTATTCGTTTCGATTTTACCCCACACCAAAACAAGAGTCGCTATTGCGGCGCGCTTTGGGCCGTGTAAGATTAGTTGACAATAAAGCTCTCCCTGTCAGAACACAAGCTTGGTACGAAAAACAAGAAAGAGTAGGATATGCTGCAACGTCTTCAATGCTAACCGATTGGAAAAAACAAGAAAAATTAGACTTTTTAAACGAAGTTAGCTGTGTACCTTTACCCGAAGGGTTAAGACATTTACAAACAGCTTTTACTAATTTCTTGGCTGGTCTTACTAAGTATCCTAGCTTTAAGAAAAAACATCAAGGAGGAAGTGCCAAATTTACTAAGTCTGCTTTTCACTGGAGTTTAGACTAGACTGTCCGGTTTGATGTCGGGGGAAGCACATTAAAATTTGTCTTAGCCTGTCAGAAAGCTAAGAATAGTCAGAAATATGATCAATTCTTGTTTTAAGCTACCTCTTTTATCTCTTTTTTCTGTCGAGTAACTGTCTTTTTCACCGTCGGATAACGAGTTTTTTTGTGACGTTTTTTTCCCTTCTCCCAACCTGGGGACTTTCCTCTGGGTTTTGGCGGTTTGGCGGGTGTGCCTATCTCGACCAAAAGTCCCAAAAAGCTTTGTGCCACTCTTGCAGGGGTTAATTTCTCCACAGGTAAAGGCTTTTGCCAAGGTAAGGGATTATCTTCTATAATCTCACGAAGCTCACCATAATTGCCATGTCATAATAGGGATTAAATCACTCCATCTTTGACCCTTCTCATACCATTTTTCTTTATTCTTGGCAGGTATCTTACCCCCCCTTGCCCCTAGGGTCGTTTCATTCTCGCAAATGTCATTCAATCAAATCCTTATCTGGCAAGGTTTTCAGTCAATTTCTCAGAACAAATATCTGAAAAATTTTTAAAATGCCTTGCTTTGCTTGCCCCGTAAGCGATTGAAGACAGACAAACAAGGAATCAAACTAGAGAATGAATCAGCCCTACCCTTGCCCCCCCTGCCCCCCCGATGTCGGGGGGGCAGGGGGGGTGGGGGGTGAGGGCAATTAACCATCTCTGCCATTACTTGTGAAAAATGGTATCAGTGGTTCCTAGTTTAGGTAAAGTCCAGTGTAATCTTTGCTTCATAAAACGATTCCAATGCTCAAGGACAAAGCGTCTTAAATACAATTTCCACAGGTCGATTGAGCATATTTCTTCTTCTCCTATCCAAGCCAACCACATTGGTGTAGTAGCCCTTTGAGAGAGTTTTTTTCCCTGAGGTTGAACCAAGATTATAGACAGATGATAATCAGCCGATTGTTCAAAATGAAAACGATTCCATCTCGAAATTTTTACGACTCCCCAAGTTGGGTCATCAATCTCAATACTTTCCACTGGAACTGCCCAAGTTTCTGGGTCAGATAATTTCATTTTTTGACCAGGTTTTTTCGGTCTCCCATTTCCTTGATATTGGGGAGGTTCTGCATAAATACAGCGATTAGGGCGTAGCCGAATTAGTTGCTCTGCATTAATGTTTGCTGTTTCTTTAACAAAGGGAGCGCATCCGTACTCACTGTGGAAATGTGGAAACGAGGCCTATACTGATAGTTTATTTAACAAAATAGTCCTAAAAGTCTTTCCCAGTAGACATTTCACGATTTCATAAGCAAAAATTATCACACAAAGTCGAGAAGAGCCAAAATTTGACTGATTATCATTGGTTAAATTTTCTTTAATTTGTTAGGGGGGTATGAGAACCGGATTTGGTATTATTGCTGTGAGAGGCACATTATTACTTCGACAGTTCCAATCAAATAATAGGAGAAATAACTTAATGCAAACCTATACTGACAGACAAAGAATTGATGAGATCGGCGGTCAGGTATATGGGGGAACAACCGTTCTGCGGCCAATCTTGGCGACTTAGAGACACTACAACTCCTTTGTGTCGCCAAAGACAGCCCGACTTCTATCCGCGTCCTCCCCAAGTGAGGAAATTCTTAAAATCAATGGGAATGAAATGTTTAAAAGTAGGTTCTCTTCCTTCTAAAGCTGACCAGGATGAACAAGAAGACTACAAAGAAAAAAAGCTATAACCCAGACTAAATAAGGCTAAAGAAGGAAAAAGGGCTGTTTTTTTTGTTGATGCGGCTTCCTTGGTTATGGGAGCTTTTCTCGGTTTTGTTTGGTGTTTTGAGAGACTTTTCGTTAAGTCACCGAGCGGGCGTAAACGCTTTAATGTTTTGGGAGCATTAAATGCAATAACTCATGAAGTTATTCTGGTAACATATGACACTTATATTCCAGCAACTCAAGTCTGTGAACTCCAGTCAAAAATAGCTGCTTTAGGACTAATAGTTCCTATCACTCTAGTATTAGATAATGCCCGCTATCAAAAATGTAAAGTTGTTGAGAAATTGGCTCTTTATTTGTCAATATAGCTACTCTATCTGCCGTCTTATTCGCCGAATCTAAATTTAATTGAAAGGCGGTGGAAATTGGTCAAAAAGAAATGTTTTTATGGTAAATATTATGAAAACTTTTCTGACTTTTCCTAAGCTATTTATGAATGTCTGAATGATGCCCATCTGAAACATAAAAAAGAACTGGATTCCTTGCTCACTCTCCGATTTCAGAAGTTTAATAAATCTCAGATTATGAACGTCTAAAGTATACATATCAGGAGAGGCACTCATGCAAGAGGCACTCATGCAAAACGGAGAATATATAATCAGTTTTTAATAACCGGATTTAGTATAACGCCCAATTTTAGGAGAAAGTTTCCCCTTAAAAATCCCAAATTAGTAGATTTACAAAAATGAGATGCACCCCAAGCAAAACGATCGAACTTATAATATAATTGTATTGATTGTGGCTTGTTGCTAGAATCACCCCAAATTGACTCAATGGGTTTATAAACGATGACAACCCTAGATATTGCTACCGATATTGTCTGTCCTCCCACCGATTTATGGAGTGATGAACCACCCGTGGAAAGTGATCTGCATTTACAACAAATTATTTTATTATTATCTTGTCTTGATTGGCTCTGGCAAGATAGAAACGATTACTATGCTTCGGGCAATTTGACTATTTATTATAACGAAAGACAACTGAAACAGCGAGATTTTTGTGGACCAGATTTTTTCGTGGTTTTAGATACAGAGAAACGTCCCAGGAAAAGTTGGGTCGTCTGGGGAGAAGGGGGTAAATATCCCAATCTAATCATCGAAATTCTCTCCGATTCCACCGCTAATGTGGACAGAAAAGCCAAAAAGGAACTATATCAGCATACTTTCCGGACTCCTGAATATTTTTGGTTTGATCCTAATACCTTAGAATGGCAAGGATTCACTTTAATCGAGGGACAATACCAACCGATTACCCCCAATGAAAACGGTTATTTATGGAGTAAGCAACTAGGATTATATTTAGGAATTTTTGCCAATAAATTGCGCTATTTCACTGAATCAGGTGAATTGGTTCCCACCCCTCAAGAGTCGGCCCGACAGGAAAGATTAGCCAAAGAACAGGAAAGATTAGCCAAAGAACAGGAAAGATTAGCCAAAGAAAGAGAACAACAACGGGCAGAAAAATTAGCCCAAAAGCTGCGAGAATTGGGCATTAATCCCGATGAAATTGCTTAAATATCCTGTTGGGGGTGTTAGGGTGGAAACCATGGCGCAATTTTTCCTTAATTGCTAGGCATTAAAACGAGTAATCCGAAACTCTGATTCTAGCCTAGAAATCATGGCAAAATCTCCACACTGATGTTACAATAATGACCAAGGGCAACAATCTTCAAATATAATTAATGCCATGGTGCAAAAAATAGCTTTTTTTAATCATAAAGGTGGAGTCAGCAAAACTACAACCACTTTTAACCTTGGTTGGATGCTTGCTGAGAAGGGCAAAAGAGTAATTATTGTCGATACCGATCCCCAATGTAACTTAACTGGTATGGCTTTGGCTAAAGAAAGTGAAGATAGGGAGGAAAGACTACAAGCCATCTACAATACTTACTATAATATTAAAACAGCTTTAGCACCTGCTTTTGAGTCTCAACCGAGATTAATTGAAGCTGTGGACTGTATTCCTATTGATGGTCGTGATCGTTTATTTCTATTGCCCGGTCATGTGGGGTTAGCTGAATATGAAGTTACCCTAGGTATTGCTCAAGAACTTAGTGGGTCAATTCAGGCTTTAAAAAATCTCCCCGGTGCGATTACATATTTATTAGACAAAACTGCCGAAAGATTTGAAGCTGACTATATTTTAATCGATATGAGTCCCAGTTTGGGGTCAATCAATCAAAATATACTGATGACCAGCAACTTTTTTATTGTGCCAACCACGCCAGATTTTTTCTCGGTTATGGCTATCGATTCTTTAGCTAAAATATTGCCTAAGTGGCACCAATGGGCTAAGGCAGCTAGTGCTTTACCAATTCTCAAAACAGCCAACTATCCCTTTCCCGAAGTTGACCTACATTTTTTGGGAACTATTGTTCAGAACTATCGAATTATTCGTGGTAAAGAAACAAAAGCTCTTGAAAACTGGATTAACGAAATCGAGGAAAATATTGGCAATAAAATGATTCCAGCCCTAGAAAAAAATGGCATGATGCTACCGAAATTTATCTACGATCAGAATGGTGTACCAGACTGCTGTACTCTAGTAAAAATCCCTGATTTTAATAGTCTTATTGCCTTATCTCAAGAGCATCAAGTGTCTGTTTTTGCGCTAACTGCTGAACAATTAGAATGGCAAGGTAAAGTGTTAGATCAAGCCCAAGAAAAACAAGAAGAATTTAAAAATATTTTTTCTGACTTGGCAGACAAAGTTATCGGTCTTACCTCCGAGATTTATGCAGTTAGCCATTGAACAATTTCGCCTTAGTCTTGCCCGCGTTCGTGACTTGATCGCTATCCACAATTCCCTCAAATCTCAGACTACTTCCGCCCTAGATGTATCGGATATCCTCAGAGCCGCTTTAGTCCTGACTGTGAGCGCTTTAGATTATTATATTCACGAAGTGGTTACTCTAGGAATGCTAGAAATTTATCGAGGCCAACGTTCAGAACCTTCTCCCACTCCTAACAGTTCTCAATCTGCCTTTTCTCGTTTTCAAGTCTCCTTGGATGGCGCACGACAAGAACGATTGATAGCTATTAGTATTGGCTCTTGGTTAGAGAACGAAATTCAACAAAACTACGGTTCTTTTTTTGGTCAAGAATCTCGCTCAATTTCCGAGGTACTACCAATGATTGAAAATCTCCTCACCAACAAACTTAATAGTAATTATTGGCTAGAGACTGAAATTAGAGAAAACCTCAGATATAAAAGCTTTCAACAACCGGACAAGATAGCGGAGGCCATTAGACTAATTTCAGCCAAGAAATTGTGGGAAGAAGTGGCCAGCAAACTAAATAAACCAGCCAAAGATATTAAAAGCCAACTTAGCATAATTGTTGATCGAAGGAACAAAATCGCCCACGAAGCTGATATAGACCCGAGTTATGGCATTGGCAGTCGCTGGAATATCGATGAAAATCTCGTTAATGATGCCGTTACCTTTATAGAACAGCTTGTTGAAAATATCCATCAGGTACTTGAGGACATCCACTAGCCGAGAATTTCCCCAGCAGTCTAGTTATAAATACTTATAATTTCTCAGGGAATTATAACAATTATTAAATAATGTGTAGTTTTGTATACTGATGTCAGGAACTTAGATACAATATCAAGTGGCGTAAGATATATAGAGATTAGCTAGTGAGTCGGCATCAAGACAGTCAAACTGACCGGAAACGAGAAGAAACACAGTTCACTCCTTACAGTGCAGAAGCGATCGCTCAAGAATACCGTTACAAACCTTGGCAATTGTTCGGTCGCGCTTTCGTGATTATTTGGTCTTTAGGATTATTTCTCCTCAGTCTCCTCTGGGACAAATGGACAAAGCAAGAAGAAGCCAATAAATACAGGCGTGCCAGCGAACTTAGGCAAATTCTCACCCGTTTGGGTCCCACCTTCATCAAAGTCGGTCAAGCTCTCTCTACCCGTCCCGACCTCGTTCGCAAAGACTTTTTAGACGAATTAGTTAAACTGCAAGACCAACTTCCCCCCTTCGATAACCACATCGCTTTTGCCCTTATCGAGACAGAATTGGGGATGCCTGTAGAAAAAGCCTATCGAGAAATATCCCCCACCCCGGTAGCTGCCGCTAGTTTAGGACAGGTTTACAAAGCGATACTCCCCACCGGTGAAGAAGTAGCCGTTAAAGTGCAACGGCCCGGGCTGCGGGCGCTTTTAAGCCTCGATTTATACCTAATGCGCTGGGCTGCCCAAAAATTCGGTCGTTTATTACCCCTCAATCTCGGCCACGACCTCACCCTGATTGTCGATGAATTCGGCACCAAACTCTTTGAGGAAATCGACTATCAAAACGAAGGTCGCAACGCCGAAAAATTCGCCACCAACTTCCAAAATAACCCCGAAGTTAAAGTTCCCAGTATCTACTGGCGTTATAGTGGTCGCCGCGTCCTCACCCTGGAATGGATTGATGGCTATAAACTCACCGATACCGAGAACATCAAAGCTTTAGGATTAGACCCCAATAATATCGTTAAAATCGGCGTAACCTCTGGATTACAGCAACTCCTCGAACACGGCTTTTTCCACGCTGATCCCCACCCGGGTAATCTTTTCGCCACTTTTGATGGTCGCATGGCCTATATCGATTTTGGCATGATGGACCAGTTAGAGGAGGAAACTAAAGAAACCCTCGCTAGTTGCGTCGTCGATTTAATTAACAAAGACTACGAAAACCTGGCCAGCAACTTTGTCAAACTGGGATTTTTAACCCCAGAAACGGATATAAAACCAATTATTCCGGCTCTAGAACGGGTTTTAGGCAATGCCATCGGTCAAAGGGTCGGTGACTTCAATTTCCGCACTATTACCGATGATTTCTCCGAATTGATGTACCAATATCCCTTCCGGATTCCCGCCAAATTCGCCCTGATTATTCGTTCCCTCGTCACCCAAGAAGGGGTGGCCCTTACCCTCGATCCTAACTTCAAAATCGTCCAAGTAGCCTATCCCTACGTTGCTAAACGTCTCCTGACCGGGGAATCGCCCCAACTGCGCCGGCGTTTACTAGATGTGCTGTTCAAAGACGGTAAATTCCAGTGGCAACGCCTAGAAAACATGATTACAATGGCTCGATCGGAAAGTAACTTCGATTTACTGCCCACAGCGCAATTAGGCATCACTTTTCTTCTCTCGGAAGAAGGTCGTTATCTGCGTCGTCAATTGCTATTAGCTTTGACGGAAGATGACCGTCTCCACACGGCCGAAGTACAACGTCTCTGGGGTTTAATTCAAGGAGAATTGCAACCGCGGCGACTCTTGGATGTGGCCATGAGCGCTTTTCGGGAATTATCGTCCCAAGGTGTGGCCGCTGTCCTTCCGCGAGAAACCAGTTCGCGTTAAAGTGTTTAAGGTCATCATCGGTTAATCACTTTTTCTATGGATTATTATTTTCTGCCCCAACCGCCCTATTTTCTAGTTTTTGCTGGTTTATTTATCGGTATTACCTGCGGGGCCGCTTTTGAAGCTAGTCTCAAGCAAGTGGTTAACAATTGGTATAAAAATAAGGGTTCAGACGATCAAAATCTTTTAAAATCCAGTTCCTTACAAATTCCTTTTATTGGTATTTGTGTAGGAATCTGTCTTTTCCTTGCCTCGGGATTAGATATATTTATTCTCAATGGTTGGGTTGCCTACGCTATCTCTCTCCCGATGACTATCTTTATCGGTGGTTTGGTTTGGAGTCAGTTAGGGGAATTGTTAGGCCAATTACAGCGCGGCGGTTCTAAAGAAATTGACCTCGATTATCGGGGATAATTAGGAGGCAGCAAACATTTAGGACTAAGATAATAGGTGTTAGCAGATAGGAAATATCACCCCCCTCACAACTAACACCAAAACCCTAGTTAGGGTTGGCTGAATAAATCTAAAAACCTTGTTGGATAAGGTCTTTAGACTTTTTTTCCCTCAAAAAGTGCCGACCATTGGAGTGATTGGGGGGAAAATTCCTGGACTTTTTCCCTGAAAATTAGGTAATTGACCACCTGAAAATGGGTAAAACCCCACACCCCACACCCTACACCCTACACCCTACCCCCACGAAAAACTTTTTGCCGCAAACCCTAGTTATACCCAATTTCCCAGCTATTTTGGCCCGCGAGTTTAGATGCAAAAACCTTTAGCATGGCATTGGCGATCGCTTCCTCTGCATCAGCGCAGCGGTTCCGATGTTTTTGCCTGCTTATTCTCCCAAGATGCGATCGCTACTTTACTAGAAAGTCCCTATCCGGGTAATTTCCTCTCCCGTTACTCTCTTTGTGCTGGTTCCCCGCGTCAGCTTTGGACCCCCGCACTGGGGGAAATTTTGCCCTTTTTAAGCAGTTTACTCCCCCAAACCCGATCGGATATTCTTCCCGATCATCTTCCTTTCCATGGTGGTTGGTTGGGGTGGTTAGGCTACGATTTAGCTTGGGAAATAGAAAAATTACCCGACAGGAAAGCTGATACTCTCCCTTTTCCCGTCGCTTATTGGTATGAACCGGATAGTTTTGCCATTCTCGATCACCAAGCACAAATTCTCTGGTTAGCTGCCACTAAACCCGAAGATTTAGATAAATACGAACAATCTTTAAGCAATCAACTGGATTTTGAGTTTATCGATCCTCGTCCCTCTCCCTTAATCTTTTATACTTCTCAACTCGACTACGAAAAAGCTGTTAAAAAAGCCTTAGATTATATCAGAAAAGGCGATATTTTTCAAGCAAATTTATCCCTAAGATTTCAAAGCACAACTAGGGCAAAAGGATGGCAAATTTATCGCAGTTTACAACAGATTAACCCTTCTCCTTTTGCCAGTTATTGGCGCACCCCTTGGGGAGAAATGATTAGTTGTTCTCCCGAAAGATTGGTAAAATTAGAAAGAGGAATAGCCAGCACTAGACCGATCGCTGGAACCCGTCCCCGGGGCAAAACCGAGGCACTCGATCGACAATTGGCCGAGGAACTATTAACTAATAAAAAAGAGCGGGCCGAGCATATTATGCTAGTGGACCTAGAACGTAATGATCTAGGTAGAGTTTGTGAATGGGGATCGGTTCATGTGGATGAATTACTGACGATCGAGCGTTATAGTCACGTTATGCACTTGGTCAGTAATGTTCAAGGAAAATTAGATAAAAAGTATCATGCTATTGATTTAATTAAAGCTCTTTTCCCTGGGGGAACAATTACCGGTTGTCCGAAAGTTCGCTGTCTAGAAATTATCGAAGAATTGGAACCGATGCGACGCAATTTATTCTATGGTTCCTGTGGCTATATTGACCTACGGGGTCGTTTAGATTTAAATATTCTCATCCGTACCCTATTAATGACTGCTCAAGGGAATTTAAACACCGTTTGGGGACAAGTGGGAGCGGGAATAGTTGCCGATAGCGATCCCGAAAAAGAATGGTTAGAATCCCTTCATAAAGCTGAGGCACAATTAATCGCTTTACGTTCTTTTTAATTTTTGATTTCAACAAACTAACCTATTGTTGCATCGAAAACCGATCTTTTTACTTTTTACCTTATCTGCTATTTTGTAGGATAGCTTCCGATCTTGAACCCTATTCATGAATCAAATTTCTATCGCTGTTACTTTTTTTCTTAGTTTAGTCTTGACCTCGCTTCCCTTTTTACTTTTGGGGGCAGCCGTTTCCAGTTTTTTGCTGGTTTTCGTCAATAAACAGCGATTAGCGGCGATATTTCCCCGTAATCGACTGTTAGGAGCGATCGTTGGCAGTACAATCGGATTAATCCTACCCGTCGGACAATACGGCACAATTCCCGTCGCTAGAAGATTTTTATTAGAGGGAGTACCCCCAGGGGTGGTGTTTAGCTTTCTCACCGCTGCACCTACCCTAAATATCGTCACTCTTTGGCTAACTTGGCAGACTTTCACCTATTCTAGTATTTTCTTCTATCGATCGCTTTCGGTCTGGTTAATGGCAATTGTTATCGGTACTCTCTTTAGTTTCTATCGGGAAAAACCCCGCACCGATAGCGAAATTCCCCTAGAATCGAGTTTGGTTCTTTCTGGGAGTTTTTTACCAGAGGCAGCAGCCAGTCAACCCCTACAAAGAGTCGGCAGTCTTGTTTATGAGTATAAAGCTAGAGATAGGCAAGCTTGGCCAATTTCTGTGCAGTTATTTCTCAATAACTTTATCGATGAAGCGCTGGAATTAGGGGGATTATTAATCATTGGCTGTGCGATCGCTAGTGTCTTTCAGCTATTATTACCTCAGAGTCAATTAATTGCCTGGGGGAATACTCCCGTTACTCAAATTCTCGTGCAGTTGTTTTTTGGTGTCACTCTCGCTGTTAATGCTAGTCTTAGCGCTTTTGTCCCCGGTTCTTTAATTACTAATCTGTCCGTGGGTTCCACTCTAGCTTTTTTACTGGTCGCTTCCCTCATTGATATTAAAGCTTTTATCCTCCTCCTATCAGCTTTCCGTCCTAAAATCGTCCTTTATTGCGGAATTTTATGGCTGTTAATGACTTTTTTAGTGGCTCTGATCCTCAGTTTTTATCTAGGTTGAATTCCTTCCGGGTCAGAAAAATTTTCTCTTGACAAAAGCCCCTTGACATGATATTATATTCATAATGGGAAAGCCCTGCGCCTGCGAACCCTATTTTCCAACGGTCTTAACTATGATTGATGTGATTATTGGATTGACTATGATTGGTTCATTCAATCAATCTTCATCTCTAATCCACTCTTAACTAGCTCCCTAATCACAGTCCATCATTCAATCATTCCAATCATAGTCGATGATTGGTGGTGGGTTACTGGACTAGGTAATAGGTGTAGGGGTAATTCATGAATTACCCCTACAATCGGCTAGGTTTTTCTGGATGTTGTTAAAATTTCTCTTGACAAAAGCCTCTTGACATGATATTATATTCATAATGGAAAATCCGTGCGCCTACAAACCCTATTTTCCCAAGCATTTAAACTCTAACTCATCCTGATTCTGCTTGCCGGAGTTGCGACAACATAGTTTTATAGTTCTCCATAATTGTTTGGCTATCGGGATGATTGTCTCCTAATACTTGGGTAGCAATCTTAATCGCTTCTCGATAGAGAGGTTCTACTTTGCTTAAGATTTGGGAACTCCCTAAAGATGATGATCCTGTTGATTAGCAATATCTATAGGCAACCCAACCTACGTTCATCTTATATTTAATTCCACCCACCTACTGAGAGGTTCAATAAGCATCTTTTCGATGAATACTACTCAATATGATAATCAGCATTTCTTGATCTTGAATTTTGTAAATGATGCGATAATCCCCTATTCTAATTCGGTAGGTGTCATCATATCCTTTGAGTTTCTTGACTCCGCTAGGACGAGGTGTATCGGTAAGTAGTCTAATGGCAGTAATTAAGCGTTCGCGTTGTTGTTTGGGTAAGTTGTTTAGTTGTTTTTGAACTGGTTTCGGAATAATAACTCTGTAGTTCACGCTTGAGTTGCCTCATATTCTTCGAGGGTTAGATAGTCTCCTGCTTGATAAGCTGATTCAGAAGCGATTATGTTAGCTTGCTCTTCTTCTGTAATTTCTATTGCAGTATGTCGTTCTTTGATAAAGAGCAAAAAGTCAAGTAATTCAGTCAAAAGGGTGTCAGGTGTCTGCTCGATTTCTTTAATTAGTTGTTCTTTGAGTGTCATAGCTTTATCAGTTATCAGTTATCAGTTATCAGTTATCAGTAATCAGTAATCAGTTATCAGTTATCAGTTATCAGTTATCAGTGATTAATTCAATCATAGTCGATGATTAGGTGGTGCGTTAGGACGGATTGTTAGCTTCAAGTCAAAGCATAAATTTTTGCCGTCTAACGCACCCTACGTTTTACTTATCACTAGGTAATAGGTGTAGGGGTAATTCATGAATTACCCCTACAATCGGCTAATTCATGAATTAGCCCTACAATAGGCTACGTTTTTCTGGATATTGTCAAAATTTCTCTTGACAAAAGCCCCTTGACATGATATTATATTCATAATGGAAAATCCGTGCGCCTACGAACCCTATTTTCCCAAGCATTTAAACTCTAACTCATCTTAATTCTGCTTGCCGGAGTTATGGTGATAAGAAAGGATTATCGAAGAAAGGCAGTACACTATAGGCCACTACCGATTACACAAGGTGCAATGTAGGGGCGCAATGTTTGCGCCCAAAGTTTAACCCGTTTACTTGTCCTATTTATTCGACTTGTTAGATTTAGCTAGGTTGTGCTTGAAGAAAGCGCCAAGTCCCAATATACCTAAGCCGAAAATCGTGCTGGGTTCAGGTACTGCTTGAACTGTTACGGTAAAACTGCCACTGTTGCCTTTCCATTCAAAACCATCCATTGGACCCAGGAAGAGGCGAGTTGCACCAGTAGGAACGATGAAATTCTGCACAGCACCACTGCCGGTTCCTGTCAGTCCATCGCCAATGAAGAAAACTTGCTTAACTTGTGGAGCTAACGAAGAAAAATTAAGTCCAATTGAAGAAAAGTTAAGAGCTGCAGGTGCGGGAGTCGAATCTGGCTGGCTGTTATCTAAAAAGACACCGACAAGAGAATTAATCGGAGCGGTAATATCGGAAATTCCATTTTGACTCCCAGGCGAATGGCTAATAAAAACTTCCCCATCTGGCGTAGCAGTGGGTGGGGGTAGGAAGGGAGTATTGCTGACTGCCCCGGTCACGGAGAAATTAAGTGTTTGTCCGGGAATAAGGGAAAGTCCCAACACTTGTACAGGAGATTGATCGGGAGCAACATCTGTAAAGGAAGCTGTAGAGCCATTTGGCATCCCTGCCAGCCAAGGATTAGATTCGCTAGGAACCGTAATAGTTACAGCTTGTACTCCACTGGCGACGGAGAGACTGATAAGTATTACCCCCCCCCGATGGATTTTTCGATAAGTTTTGCTAATGACATGAGCAAGTGCCTTCTAAAAAGTGTTGTTGAGCTTGCAATTACGCCGTAGCCTACCAAAAATGACAAGCGTTGTCAAGTTTATTGATGGCGCAGCAGAGCAAACTTGACAACGCTTTCAGAGCAAGGCTTTCGTTGTGTCGCAATTCATTCTTCATATTCTGATCTGACAACGCCAAAATTTAGGCACTTTTTCCCTGAAAATTAGGTAATTGACCCCCTGAAAAACCCTACACCCCACACCCCACCTGCCCCCACGATGTCGGGGGGGGTGGGGGGGTCACACCCTGCCCCCACGAAAAACTTTTTGCCGCCAACCCTAGATAAATGATAGAACAGTTGTTCAACCATTAAGATTTGGTGATAATCCCGGGTAAGTGTGATCTAAAGTACAGCTTTTTTGGGAAATTTTCTCCATCAGTGCTGCCTTGGGTCGCCAATATGATAGAATGCCAGTAAATTGATACAAAACTTTACTTCAAGGTGAATCTATGCCGTTTACGATCGAATCAGCGCGGAGCATTTTCCCCAACACGCTATCAGCGGATGTGGTTCCCGCCACGATTGCGCGTTTCAATCAGCTGAATACCGAAGATCAACTAGCCTTGATTTGGTTTGCCTACCTAGAAATGGGCAAAACCATCACCGTTGCCGCCCCCGGCGCCGCTAGTATGGTATTTGCCGAAAAAACCATGAATGAAATTCGGCAGATGTCACCCTTGCAACAATCGCAGGTGATGTGCGACTTAGCTAACCATGCTGACACCCCGGTTTGTCGCACCTACAGCACTTGGTCTGCTAATATCAAACTGGGATTCTGGTATCAATTAGGACAATGGATGGAAGATGGCAGTGTTGCCCCAATTCCCAAAGGTTATGAACTATCTGCTAATGCCAGCGCCGTTTTAGAAGGGATTAAAAAATTAGAGTCGGGACAACAAATCACCGTTCTGCGGAATTGTGTGGTGGATATGGGCTACGATCCCAAGAAACTGGGCGATTATAACCGTATTTCCGAACCCGTGGTTCCTCCCCAAAATATTGCCGAACGGACCAAAGTTAGCATTGAAGGCGTTACCAATGCCACCGTCCTCAACTATATGGACAACCTCAACGCTAACGACTTTGATGTATTAATTGAATTATTCACCCCTGACGGCGCTCTGCAACCACCTTTCCAACGTCCCGTCGTCGGTAAAGAGGCAGTATATCGCTTTTTCCGGGAAGAATGCCAAAATTTGAAATTAATCCCCGAACGCGGTGTGGTGGAACCCGCCGATGACGGTTTTACTCAGATTAAAGTGACGGGAAAAGTACAAACTCCTTGGTTTGGTGCAGGTGTGGGTATGAATATGGCATGGCGCTTCCTCCTAACTCCTGATAATAAAATTTTCTTCGTAGCGATCGACTTATTAGCTTCTCCGAAAGAATTATTAAACTTTGCCCGTGGCTAAATAGCTACTGAGAGAAATCATTAAAAATTCTGATGAAATTTATTAGAGTTCCTTGTCAAGTGAACTCTTTTTTTTATACAATTAAAAGGCTGACTTAAAAAAATTGGTAAATACACCGGTTTCTTCTCCGATCTAGGTAAGAATAACTAAACAATCATTCTTAACAGATGTGGGCGAAAAGAGTCGAGGTAGTTCAAAAATCCAAAATTATCATCCCTAAAACTAAAATCATGCCTATGAGTGAAATAATTTGGTCAGATACGGAACAAGAAATTGCTCAAACTGCTTTCCAAAAAGCCTATCAGCGAGAAACTAGCACTTTAATAGAACATATTAAAGAACAGTCTGGTCAGATCACGGTTTTAGATGATATCTGGCAAATGCACGATTATCTAAGCGCCCGACGACATCAGATTGATGGTAAATATGACTATCGCTATACTTCCCTAATTTTTGTCTTTGCTCAACTATTAAAGGAAGGATGGTTAAAGCTAGAAGATCTCAACGGTTTGGGAAAAGATAAACTAGCGAAAATCGCTGCTCTCTCGCGAATGTAAATTAATGATTAGCATTAAGCTATCAGCTTTCTGCCCCTAGTTGGGTGACTAAAAAATTCATCTCTAGATAATCATCACCGTCTTAAGTTTTTCCTAAGCGGCAACCAATTCCGCTAGAATGAGTCAATCATCCCGATCGCTTTTCGCTTGTTTTGCACCTTTGGTTTATGTTCAAAAATCTTTTACTTCCCCTAGGAATATCCATCTTTCTCGGTGTTTGTCAGTCTTTGTCAGCCGCCGAATCAGCTATCATCAAATACTACATCTTCCAAGGGTCCGTATCGGTATCAGAATTAAAGCAATTGAGCGAAACAGGCGAATTAGCTCCCGCTTTAGCGGCACAATTAAAGATGGCTAACCAAAAACCCGAAGAATTCCGCAAAATCCTTAATCGTCGGGTAGCGGTGGATGCCGTCTTTCTTTCCAAATTTCTTAATAGTTTTTTTGGCGAAAGTTTGCTAGATTATGCGACTGAAATTGTCCATACACCCAATCGAGCCGCTAGTCGGCAAGCTTTACGGGGTGCCTTAGTCACTTCTGCCATTAATGATAATGAGATTCAAATCATCGAAGTCCTCGATAATTATCCCACCAGCGAGGTTCATGTGGATGGCAATCGTCTGCTCGATTTAATCAACCAAATTGAATCAGTATTGAAAAAAATGCCCCGTTTACCTTTCTGATATCTAATAGATAAGTAGGTAGGTGTTAAAAATTGTCCGATACCCCCCTTATTAAGGGGGGCAGGGGGGATCAAACCCAAAATCTATCTTCAATTTAATTATAATCAGTTACTTATATTGGATATTCAGATGCGTTAGCCCAGCGTAACGCATTCTCTGATCAGGTTTTCATGAATTGCGCTGTAAATTGAATAAATTAGGATAATCTGGTAGGAATAATGACCACTTCTTTGTCTCGAAGGAAAACAGTTAGCGGCAAACCTTTTTTAAAGTGGGCGGGAGGCAAAACTCAACTGGTTCCCAATATTCTATCTTTGATTAATTCCCAGATTTCTCAAGATTGTCAGTTTAACTACATTGAACCTTTTGTCGGAGGTGGGGCGGTTTTATTCTCAGTTTTAAATAATTTTTCTCCTGTCCAAAAAGTTATTATTAATGACATCAATCCTGATTTAATCATGGCTTATAATGTTATTAAAAATAATGTCAAAGAATTAATAGTCAAGCTAAAAAAAATTCAGCAGGATTTTTATGAACTTAAAAATCTAGAGGAACAACAAAAGTTTTTTTTGGATAAAAGAATAGAATTTAATTCTCGCAGCTGCGATGACTGTCTAGAAAAAACAGTTTTGTTATTATTTCTCAATAAAACTTGTTTTAATGGACTTTATAGAGTCAATAGCAAAGGACTTTTTAATGTCCCTTTTGGAAAATATGTCAAACCATTGATCTGCAATGAAGAAAACTTATTAGCTGTCAACCATCATTTACAGAAAGTGACGATCCTACAAGGGGATTTTGTCCAAACCCTAAATTATGCCAATAACAAGACTTTATTTTATTTTGATCCTCCCTATAAACCGATTAAAAAAACATCAGCTTTTACCTCTTATACTAAAGAAGATTTTAACGATGAGGAGCAAATACGATTAAAACAATTTATTGATCGAGTGGATCAGGCTGGTTATAAATTTATTTTAAGCAATTCCGACGTTAAAAACTTTGACTCTGACAACAATTTTTTTGATGATTTATATAAAAATTATAATATTCAACGGGTAAAAGCCCGACGAAATATCAATTCCCAGGGCAATAATAGGGGAGAAATCTGGGAATTACTGATCAATAATTGACAAAAATCAAGCCTAAAAGAAAAGACGACATGAATAAAAATATTTGCTTAGAATTAATTTAGTCATTGTTTAATTCTGCGATAATATCATCAATGTTTCCCCGAAAGACTTTCCCTTGTTGGTAGTCTTGACGCGCTTGATGGATATTCTTGGCGATTTCTTCTCGTCTTTTTTTCAATTTGTCTATGTCGAATAATACTGATTAAATCATCTTGTTCATAGGGAAATTGTTTCCTCGATCGCTTCTTTTGGTAGTCCTCGACGAATATCAGCTAAAGGTTTTAAGCTTTCTTTGACTTCTTCAATGGTTTCTCCTTGACCATTTGCACTTGGGATTTCAGGACAATGCGGCAGGCATTTTTGCGAGGGATTCATGGTTGAAAACCTCCCGCTCCTTCTCTTAGTTTAGAGCAGCGGGTTGAACAGTTAGAGAAAACGGTAAAAACCTTAGTAGAAATTCTCCTCGATCAAACTTAAGTCCCACTGAACTTAATCTACAAGACTTTCTTTTTGGATTAATACCTCACCAGCGATCAAACGTTGGGCTGCCGACAGTAAAACATTCTCAATATAGGGCTTGACAACAAAAAAACCTTTTGCCCCTTTAGCAGCGGCGAGATGCTGCATTTTTTGCGCCTCTTGTGCGGTAACCATCGCTACTGGTATCCCCTGAAGTTGTTCATCCTCTTGCAGACAAGAGAGCAATTCTAACCCATTCAGGCGCGGCATTTCGATATCGCAGAGAATCAGATCACAAGCTAATCCGGCCCGTAATTTTTCCCATGCTTCTAAACCGTCCCGAGCCTGTTCAATGCGATAACCAGCTTTAACAAAAGAAATCGTTAACATTTCTCGCATGATTACCGAATCATCGACAATCAAGACCAGAGGAGAGGATGAAAGCTGATTAGGAGTTGCTTTAATACTATCAGCTAGTAATACTTCCCCCGCAATCATTTTTTCAGCTGCCGAGAGTAAATCTCTGTCTGGGCAGGGCTTGGTAAAATAACCACTAGCTCCTAATTTCGCCGCCTCCTTGCGATGAAGGTACGCCGCTTTGGAAGTCAAGAAAGCCACGGGAATCGCCGCTAATCGGGGGTCTTTTTGCAAATTAGACAGTAATTCCAGGCCATTCATGCGGGGCATCTCGATATCGGAGAAAACGATATCACAGGGCAAACCGCCGCGTAATTTTTCCCAAGCTTCTTGACCATCCCGGGCCTGTTCCACACGATAACCGGCTTTACTAAAGGTTGAAGAGAGCAATTCCCGGACAGTAATCGAATCATCGACAATCAGCACCATAGTCTCCGATTTTTGCCCAGGTCCCACCTCTACGGGGGGGGCAGTTTGGCGCCAAGGACTCCCCTTATCGGTACGCAGACGACCCTGGGCAATGTCGATTAACTCTAACACATCGCCGATGGGCATCACCGTACCATCGCCTAAAACCGTCGCCCCGGCAATCCCAAGCGTTTTCGGAATCGGTCCTTCGATCTGTTTGATGACGATTTCCGGTAGCGAGCTTCGGAATCGGTCCTCTGACATGATCACTTGATCTACCTGCACTGCCAAGAGATTATTACCACCGCGCAGGATCACGATCGAAAAAGAGTCGTCCTCCTGTTTGCTGGTGTAAAAACTACCGCGACCGCCCCGCCGATTGTAGGAAAGCAACTCGCTCAGGGGTTGGAAAGGTAGTAAAGTATTTTGCCAGAAAACGCAGCGCCGTCCATCCATATCCATTTGGATATCCCTGGGCTGGTAAAAGCTCATCTTCACCTCTTCCACCTTTGCCACCTTGACCTCCAGGCTTTTCGGGAGGAGGACTTCTTCCACTTCGTCCCTGGAGAAACCGATGCGCGCACGATCACTAACACAAAAGAGGGCCTTACAGATACTCAGGGTTAGGGGTAAACGGATGGTAAAAGTGCTTCCTTTGCCCAGTACCGAGTCAATAGTTGCCGTTCCCCGCACATCGATTAAACTGGTCCGCACCACATCTAAACCCACCCCACGACCGGAAAAATCATCGGCCTGATCTTTGGTACTAAAACCAGGGCGAAAGAGGAGTTCATAGACTTCTTGGCGACTGAGGTGTTGAGCTTCCCGATCGCTGATTAGGCCTTTTTTGATCGCCTTGCGTTTAACCCGATTCGCATCAATACCGGCCCCATCATCACTAACGGTGATCACGGTTTGATTTCCCTGTAGGAATGCCTGGACAGAGATCGTACCGAGGGCAGGTTTCCCCTTGGCCATGCGTTCTTGGGGTGATTCAATGCCGTGGGTGATCGCATTGTTGACCAGATGGGTCATGGGACTAAGGAGATGTTCAAGGATCATCTGATCGATGAGAACATCACCCCCTTCCACTTTTAATTTGGCTTGTTTATGCAGTTTCAGGGACATATCGCGAATTGACCGGGGGAGGTGATCGGCAGTTTGACTAAAGGGAGCCATGCGGGATTTGGTCATCCCTTCCTGTAGTTGGGTGGTAACCTGTCGCAGACTACGCATCACCTGATCGGTTTCATCGACGACAAATTTAAGATCAGAGGCCGATTCTCGCACTCGCACGATCAATTCGATGATTTTTTGCACTTTTTTATGGAAATGATCATCAAACTGGTCGAGATCTAGGTCCTCTAGTTCGCCAGTCATAGCCGAATCGCCCTGATTTTCTCCCTTAACTCTACCGTAACCGATGGCACCGCCGGGATTGCGACTAGCCAGCAAAGCCTTTTCTAGGAGGGTTCTTTCATAGAGATCCTGCAGCCAACTGCCCTCATCGCTGAGTTTTTGGACTTGGTTAAGCAAATTATCCAAAAAGAGACCCAGGTCTTTCTGTTCCTGTTCAAGGCAATTGCGTTTAACCACCAGTTCCCCGATCAGATTGCTGAGGTTATCCAATTGTTTGATCGGCACCCGCATCATCTGTTCAAAAGCTTTACTGACAAGGGGACGCCCGTTATTTAACCGTTTTGGTGGACTGAAACTGGAGGCCGGAGTCCCCGCCACCACCCGAGGGCTCCCTGTGAGGAGTTTTTCTAAATCCTCGAATTTATTCTCTTGGCTTTCTCTGGCAATTTCCAGTGATTCTAACCGTTGGAGATGTTCCGCCCCAGTCTCCCGTTCCACTGCCGTGGATTCCGAGAGGAGGGCCTCTAGGGATTCAAAGATGTCTGGCAGTGGCGATTGCGCTCCTGGGGTGGGTTTTTCCAGAAAAGCGTCTAAGTCTTCGAGGCTGTCGTAAAAATTGGGGTTGCTGATGGTTATAATTGCTTTTGAGTCCCGGACCGCTGCATTTTCTAACAGCAGCGATTCCAGATCATCCCCATCTTCTGGTTCTGACTTTGGCGCAGGCCTACGGGTAGAATAAAGATCATTAGTGGCGGCTTCTTCCCAATTGATGCTACCGCCAAAAAGTTCCCGTAATTCCCGTTCTGAGGGCAAGGAAGACGGGGTTTGGCTAAGAGAAGCCCCAGACCTGGCTGCCGGCTCAAATAAAAAGCTGAGTTCGTCTAGAGCCTCCTCACCGTCGCTGTCTTTGTCTTCTAAACTCTCTAACAACTGTTCGAGATCTTCGTTAAAGAGATGATCCGAGTCGGGTTTCATCATGATTTGCTTCCTGCCAAGTCTTCCTTTTTGGTCAACCAATAAATAAGCTCTCTCTAGCTTCAGGTTACCCAGAATTCTACCCGATAACTTCATCCACTAGCAATTTTTTTATGGCTAATCAAACTCTTGGACTCGATCAACAATTTTACTCCTATTATCAATCTATCTGTCGGCGAGAATCTCCTATTTTAGCTCAATTACGTCAAGAAACTGCCTCTCAACCCCTGGCAGTCATGCAGATTGCCCCCGAACAAGGTCAATTTATGGCTTTTTTGGTACAGGCGATCGGGGCGAAAAAAACCTTAGAAATAGGGGTTTTTACCGGTTATAGTGCGCTAGTGGTGGCCTTAGCTTTACCCCGAGAAGGCAAGCTGATCGCCTGTGATCTAAGCGAAGAATATACCAGTATCGCCCGCCGTTATTGGCAGCAGGCCGGTGTCGCCGCTAAAATCGATTTAAGAATTGCCCCAGCCCTGGAGACTTTAGATCAATTAATCGCCGCAGGAGAAAGTAATAGTTTTGATTTTGTCTTTATCGATGCCGATAAAAGTAATTATGATCGCTACTACGAACAGGCGTTACAATTGGTCAGAACGGGCGGAATTATCGCTATCGATAATGTTTTTTGGTCGGGACGGGTAGCGACGGCCGATAGCACCGATAATCGCACCAAAATTATCCGTTCACTCAATGCCAAAATTCAGCAGGATGAACGGGTAAATATCAGTATTATTCCTATTGGTGATGGTTTGACCCTAGCCATGAAAAAGTGAAAGGGCAAAATTAACTTCTTGGTTAGGATAGGCACTCATGCAAGAGACAGTTAGATAAGCTTAGACGCACTTAAGTTACATATCTTAAAATTCAAAAAACTCTCAACCGCTTATTCCTCCTGCCTTGCTAAAACGCATCTTAGATGCGTTTTAGCTTATGTGTAATTAATTGTGTCTCGCTACTTATATCCCTTAAGATAGTTGACAAAAAATTATAGCTGAGAACGACAGCACCAAATTATCAGTTCAACGGAGAGGGTGGGATTTGAACCCACGTTAGGTGTGACCCTAAAGCAGATTTCGAGTCTGCCGCATTCAACCACTCTGCCACCTCTCCACAGGGTTTGAGTCTGGATTATCATTTTAACAGATTACTTGCCCTAGGATTGATTTTTTTTGATAGACCTCTTGTCTAATTGATTTTTGAGGGTTGAAAAAAGTCAAAAATAACGATTAAGCGGCATAAAATATCTAAATAGACCATTTAATTGATTATTATTCATTTTTAATTCTCCTGACTACCGATTACTGACTACTGACTCCTAACCCTAACAACAATTTTTGATTTTTACCAGAGGTCTGATGAATCAAGCTCCTTTTCTTCCAGTCAACCATCCCCAGCCTAACTTTCTCCACTGGTTAGGGAGTCTCTGGAAATTTTCCCGTCCCCATACGATTATCGGCACTTCTTTCAGTGTTTTAAGTCTGTATTTAATTGCTTTAGGCAATATTAGCGATTTTTTTAGCCATTGGTCGGTTTTATTGCTCACTTGGACTGCTTGTCTTGCGGGTAATGTCTATATCGTCGGTTTAAATCAGTTAGAAGACATCGACATCGATAAAATCAATAAACCCCATCTTCCCCTAGCCAAGGGCGAATTTTCTCGGTTAACAGGAGGGTTAATCGTGGGTTTAAGCGGTATTTTAGCAATTATACTGGCTTTTATCGGTGGTTTTTGGTTGTTAATCACCGTGGGGATTAGTTTACTCATCGGCACTGCCTATTCCTTGCCACCAGTGCGTTTAAAACGCTTTCCCCTCTGGTCCGCCTTCTGTATTTTTACCGTCCGAGGTGTCATCGTTAATTTAGGTCTTTTTCGCCACTACAACACAGTTATTAATCAAAATCAGTCTATCTATCCCTCGGTCTGGGTTTTAACAGCTTTTGTTCTCGTTTTCACCGTTGCGATCGCTGTTTTTAAGGATGTGCCTGACCTAGAAGGCGATCGCATTTACCAAATTACCACTTTTACCCTGCTGCTCGGTCCTCAAAAAATCTTAATAATTTCCCTCTTGACAATTTCTCTATGTTATGCAGGGATGATTGCCGTCGGTCTCTTGGGGATAACGGGAATTAATTCTCCTCTGGCCATTGTCGCCCATCTGCTCCTACTACTTCTTCTTTGGTGGCGTAGTCGCGGAGTAAATTTAGAAGATAAAAGCGAAATCAGCCGATTTTACCAATTTATTTGGAAATTATTCTTCCTAGAATACCTTATATTTCCCCTCGCTTGTTTACTATGAAAATATCTCCTTTTTTAGCGGCCATTCCCTTACTTTTGCTAGGTGGTACAAGCGCACCTAGTCAAGAAACCATTGATCCGCAATTATTAACCGGCAACCTTCGTTTAACCCTGAAAAATGGTGTTTGGAAACTGTGGCAAGATCAACCCGTTGATCAAAATCTTACCCTAGATTTAAGCTGTGATCGCGCTGTTTGTCAACCGTCGGTGTGGGGATACGCGCCGAAATTCAATAAAGAAGTGGATCACCAAGGCACGGTAAAAACGATTAAATTAGACAACGCTTGGCGATTACAGGTGAAAATGAAGATTCAAACTCACCCTTGGCAAGCAGAAGTCAGGGAAGCTATCTATAATATCGAAATTGTCCCCTACCAAGACCAACTTATCGGCAGCTATCAAGGCACGTTAGGGGGAAGAAGACTACAAAACACAGTTAATGGCACAATTTCCCCTTTATGGCCCAATCCTGTCCCTAATTATCAACCCCTACAAGCGCGAGAACATCCCCGTTTAATCTTTCGCAAGTCAGAATTAACTAATCTCAGAGAAAAAGCGAAAACTCCCATCGGTCAAACTATTATCGCCCAATTAAACAACAGTTTACAAGAAAAAATTTATTACGATGGTTATGTGCCTAATGGGGGTTATCATGCCACAGGTCATTGTTTTTTAGCAATTTTAAATCAAGATAGAAAATCAGCAGAAATCGCCTGGGAAATTATCGAAAAAACCCGTAAAAATCGGGGAAGGAGAATCTTAGAACAATCGCCAATTGTTGCTGGAGTCGCTCTCGCCTACGATCTTTGTTATGATCTTTGGGGAGAAAAGCGCCAACAGGAAATTACTCGCTGGTTATTCAGTGAAAGTAAAAAACTTCTCAGTGGTTTACCCAAAGATGGATGGAATGGAAACGCAGTTAGTAACTGGAATGCGCGGGCCAGAGGTGCGGCCGGTTTAGCTAGTTTAGCGATTCTCAAAGAAGATGTACCACCCGATTCTCTCTATTCTCCCTCGGCACAGGTGGAAATGGCCAAACGTCACATCGAACGCTATTTTACCACAGCGATCGGCGATCGAGGATTTGGCACAGAAGGAGATTTATACAGCACCGAACCCATGGTTATTTCTGTTTTTCCTTTTTTACAAGGCTATCGAAATAGTCTCGGATTAGACTTAGTAACTGGTTCCTCGGCAGCCCAATTGATCCCCCATTATTTAACCAGAATTGTCCCTAAAAATGGTCAATTATTGATTCCTGCTTATGGCAGACATCAGATGTTTGTAGGGGTATCTTTATTAACTATCGGATTGGGAATTACCGATAAATCATGGCTACCAGCAATAAAATGGCGATTACAAGGTCAAGAAAAACAACTTTTTCACCCCCATTATCCTCATATTGCCCCTTTTCTTCTCGCTGCTTATCCATCTAATCTTACTCCAGAAAATCCCGAACGCCAACTTTCCAGGGTTTTAGTTGATCAAGAAAAGGGATTTTATACTTTTCGTAATCGCTGGCAAAATGAAGAGGATTTTGTCGCTAGTATCTATCTTAAACAGCAACCTTTTGTGGGAGGATGGTCTTTTCCCGATGTCGCCAGTGTGAGAATTTGGGGATTAGGAGGACATTGGGCGAGTTTTGAGGGTTCAAAAGGCGACTGGAATTCGGAAAATACGGTTATTTTCCCGAAAACACCGCCTTGGCGACAGGCAAAACCGATATCTTTTCAATCTAGTCCCGATGGTTCGGGAGTAATTACGTTAAAAACTGATAAAATTAGGGTTAAAGGGGCTGAACCACCCGCAGGAGTCGCTCTAGTTCGCTCTTTCGCCGTCGATTACAGTCTGTCCTCCGGTTCCCCCGGATTATTCGTCTTGATGGATAAATTATTAGGTAAAGTCGAGCAACCAGAATTTATTAATAAAACTTGGGTGATGAATACCCAGGGAAATGTCACTCTCGGAAAAAATAGTTTTACTATCACTCAAAATCGGGCAACTATGCAGGGAACTTTTATCACTCCCGTGACTTTAAAAGTCGAGAAAACTGATACAGGTGAGCGCATTTTAGCCACAGGTAGCGAGGAGTTTTTTCTAGTGATGACCGTACAGAAAAGTCGTCCCCCAGCAGTTAAAATTATCGGTAAGGGATTAGATGCGATCGTGCAAATTGGCTCCCAGGAAATCTCAATTATCGATGGTGCAGTTAGATTAAAAGAGATGAATTTTCAAGAGCCATAAAAATTGGCCAGCAATTCTCATTTTGAAACGATTTTGCGTTGTTTCAGCGATCTAGAGATTCGTTAAGAATTATTAACCCCTCTAGGTGCAAGGGTTTTAATGTCATGAAACCTTAAAATGAGAATTGCTGAAAATTGGCAAGTGACCTAAGAAAAGTTAACAGTTGTCAAGATGATGACTATTTGAGCAATGATTTATGATATAATCGATATGGTTGATCAAAATAGCCCCTAAATTTAGAACTATCTAGAATTGCATCGATAATTTCCGCCTAACTAAACTATGACTAAATATCATCAAATCACCGTTAACAATCGTCAGACGGGCGAAAAAATTACCACCACCGTTGCCGAGGATAACTATATACTCCACAGTCTGGAAAAACAGGGCTATCAATTACCCTTTTCCTGTCGCAATGGAGCTTGTACCAGCTGCGCGGTCAGGGTATTATCAGGAGATATCCATCAACCAGAAGCGATCGGACTATCGCCGGAATTAAAAGCCAGAGGTTATGCTTTACTTTGTGTCAGTTATGCTCGTGGCGATATGGAAGTAGCCACCCAAGACGAAGATGAAGTCTATGAACTGCAATTCGGTCGCTTTTTTGCTCGTGGAAAAGTGCGTTTTGGTTTACCCTTAGATGAAGAATAGATTAGGGATTAATCGTGCCAGATACCAGCAGCCAATTAGAAAAATACCTAGACATTGCCAGCGAGGCCGCCCTAGCGGCGGGAACAATTATCCTCGATAATTGGGGTAAAATCGAGATAATAGAAGAAAAAGGGCGATCGGGCGATTTAGTGACGGAAATAGATCGTCGAGCAGAAACAGAAATTATCAAAATTATTAGCCGTCACTTTCCCAAACACGGGATTTTAGCGGAAGAATCGGGAAAACTGCCAGGGACGGATAGCGAGTATCTCTGGGCGATCGATCCTCTCGATGGAACCACCAACTATGCCCACGGTTATCCCTAGGGCTGTTTCATTCTCCCATCAGAATATCAAAAGTAAAAGCGATCACTGTCAGGTAAAATGAGAAGTGAACGCGAACTTTTGAAAGATATGTTGAGCTTAATAGAAAAACTGAAACAAGTCAAGGACTTTCGGAAAGATCAAGGAAAAAGACACCCTTTATGGATAGTATTAGTAGTAATAATACTGGGAACAATGCTAGGATACTCAGGTTATAGAGAGCTAGGAGAGTTTGCTAAAAATAATCGGCACAGGCTCAGTCAAGAATTTAACATAATTCCAGAAAGAGTCCCATCCTATTCAACAATTAGAAGGGTAATGATGGGAGTTGACTGGCAGAGTTTGTTAAAAATGTTTAATGAATGGGCATTAGAAGAATATGGACAAAGAAGTGATATAAATTGGCTAGACATAGATGGAAAAAGTCTCAAAAACACTCTAAAGAATCCTAACAATGAACAACAAAATTTTATTATGTTTGTCTCATTGTTTAGTCAAGAAAGTGGCTTGGTATTACACTTAAAAAGAATTGAAAACAAAAAAGGGTCTGAAATCGACGAAGGTCAAGCTATAATTGAGGATTGCACTCTCCAAAATAAAGTTTTTACTGGCGATGCTTTACACTGTCAGAAGAAAACAATCAGCTTAATAGCCAAGACTAAAAATGATTATGTTATCACAGTTAAAGGAAATCAGAAAAATCTTTATCAGCGAATACAAGACCTGAGTAATTCCTCAAAGCCAGAAAGTTGTTTTCTTGAACAAGATAATAGTCATGGTCGAAAAATATCCAGAAAAATAGAAGTTTTTAAAGTGAGGAAAAATGAAAGACAAGGATTTGAAAATCTGCGAAGAGTTATTAAAGTAGAAAGAAGGGGTAGTCGCGGGGATAAAACCTATGAAGAAACAGCTTACTATATCAGTAGCCTAACTGAATCCGCCCAAGTATTTGCTAAAATTATTCGAGGACATTGGAAAATAGAAAATCAGTTACATTGGGTAAAAGATGTAATTTTTGAGGAAGATAAAAGCGAGATAAGTGATTTTCAAGCGGC
>NZ_JACJQV010000127.1 GCF_014696875.1 Microcystis wesenbergii FACHB-1317
AGGTTTTTCCTCTCACTTTCCCCTAATAATCCTCCTAAATATTGTCTGAAGCCGTTTTTTTGCGCTTCGTTTTTGAAGCAATTGTCAAACCGCCGACACCATCGGTCAAAGCAGGGAGGCATCGCAGCTGGGGTTGTCTCTTTCATCGCTGCTCTTTCAACGTAAAGTGCTTATTCTTTAACGATTATACTCGATTTGATCTTTATTGAGCGTTTAAGTCCCACTAAAACCAATCGTTGCTCACTTGCCCAGGCGGTGACTAAATGTAAGGCTTTTATCCCTTGATTACGATCGTAGGAACCTTTGAGATTTTTCCCGTCTATGGGGACAATTTCTCCCGCGAGAGAACCGATCAAATGTTGTAGCCATTGAGACAAAACTTGTTCGAGAGCTTCCGGCTTAATCCGTTCAAAAACCCGAGGAAAAGTATCATCAGAAGGGATGCCATTGGGTAATTCCAAAAATTCCGATAACCAAGCCTGCTTACTGATGCCATAATTTTCCATGTCTTCCCAACCTTGCGCCCCGGCGATCTCGCGTAGCGAGCGCGTTGCGACCACGGCTAAAATCGCAATCACTAAAATATCGGTCAGCAAATGTTTTTGAGTTCGAGAAACTCTCGGGTCAGGAATATCTTGAACATAATTCAATAACCTGGCTTGAATTTCATTGATTAGTGTTAACGGCCCGGTCGTTGGCTGTTGAGCTTTCTTTTCTGGTTCCAATACGGGGGCAAAACCTGTTGCCATGACTTCTCTCCTAATTAATATTAATTGATCATGCTCAGATTAAGACTGATTTTGTTTAACTACTTATAAATGAAATTTGAGGGGAGAGACAGGCAGGATACTTCGAGATATTTGTCAAGTACAATTTATACCAAATTAGATGAGCTTACCCTGGCTTTGTGGATTACTTAATTCAGTTGTTATAGAGTGGTTCTATTCTTATATTTCTAATAAAGTTCGAGGTGGATATCTAAGAGCTTTTACAGATTATATTAGGAAAATTCCTATCGCTAGTGCAACAGAAACTCAAAAACAAGCGATCAAATGTCTAGTTAAATAATGTTTAGAAGCTAAGGGAAAAGAAGTCAAGGAGTTAGAAACAAAAATTAATCAAATAGTGTATGAATTGTATGGATTAAGTGAGGAAGAAATTAGGATAATAGAGAGGGAAACCAAATAAATATAAATGTAGGGTGTGTTAGCGAAGCGTAACGCACCCAAAAGCATCCCAAAGGACTGACAAAAATTTAATCCCCCTAAATCCCCCTTAAAAAATTTGATCCCCCTAAATCCCCCTTAAAAAATTTGATCCCCCTAAATCCCCCTTAAAAAATTTGATCCCCCTAAATCCCCCTTAAAAAATTTGATCCCCCTAAATCCCCCTTTTTAAGGGGGACTTAAATTTGATACATTCGTTCTCATGATAAATTCTGTTTTGAATAATATGATTAACTCGCAATCGAACTTTAAAACCCATCTCCCCACTTCCCCACTGAGTAACGCACAGAAAACGGGTTTCTCGGAGAAACCCGTTTTCTACTCATGCACTCATGCAAAAAGGGGAATAAATAATCAGTCTTTAATAACCAGATTTAGTATTACCTAGGATTATTAGTATCCTATAATACCAATTCTTAGGAGACTATAAAGAAAATCCCAAGATTAGGCGAGTCCCTTGCCGAAAAACGCTATAGTAGCACAAAATGCCTAATTTTATCCACAAAATTGTTATGACAGTTACCAATAGACAAGAGCTAGAAGAACTGATTCAACAGGTAAAAAAAGCTCAACAACAATTTGCCAACTATAACCAAGAACAAGTAGATCTTATCTTCAAAAAAGCGGCATTAGCAGCCAACAACGCGCGCATTCCCCTAGCTAAAATGGCAGTACAAGAGACAGGAATGGGAGTAATAGAGGATAAAGTGATTAAAAACCACTTTGCCTCAGAAATCATCTACAACAAATATAAACACAGCAAAACCTGCGGCATTATCGAAGAAGATAAATCCTTTGGATTGCAAAAAATCGCCGAACCCGTGGGCATTTTAGCGGGGATCGTACCCACCACAAATCCCACCTCCACAGCCATTTTTAAAGCCCTAATTGCCCTGAAAACCCGCAACGGCATCATTTTTTCCCCCCATCCGCGAGCCAAAGACTGCACGATCGCAGCCGCCAAAATAGTCTTAGAAGCGGCCGTAAAAGCGGGCGCACCGGCCGGTATTATTGGTTGGATCGATCAGCCATCGGTGGAACTTTCCCAAGCATTAATGCAACATCCCAGCATTAATTTAATCCTTGCCACCGGCGGTCCCGGTATGGTAAAAGCGGCCTATTCTTCGGGAAGACCTTCCTTAGGAGTCGGTGCCGGCAATACCCCCGCTTTAATTGACGAAACCGCGCACATAAAAATGGCCGTTTCCTCGATTATTCTCAGTAAAACCTTCGATAACGGCATGATTTGCGCCTCCGAACAATCGGTAATCGTTGTCGATAGCATCTATGAAGAAGTTCGACAGGAATTTATTGATCGCGGGGCCTATCTTCTTTCCCCCGAAGAAAGGCAAAAAGTCGTCGGGATTCTCCTAAAAGATGGTCATATCAACCCCGATATCGTCGGTCAACCGGTAGAAAAATTAGCCGCCATGGCTGGAATTTCTGTTCCCGAAGATACCCGCTTACTAATCGGAGAAGTGGAAAATATTGGCTTAGAGGAACCATTTTCCTACGAAAAACTCTCGCCAATTTTAGCCATGTACCGAGCGAAAGACTTTGAAGATGGGGTGAAAAAAGCCGAAAAACTGGTCTTATTTGCCGGTCGAGGTCATACGGCCGTGCTTTATACCGCACCCTCCAATCGGGAAAATATTAAGCGCTTTGAAGACAACGTACAAACGGCCCGGGTATTAATTAATACCCCTTCCTCCCAGGGTGCGATTGGTGATATCTATAACTTCCGTCTCGATCCTAGTTTAACCCTCGGTTGTGGCACTTGGGGCGGTAATTCCATCAGCGAAAACGTCGAACCTACCCACCTATTAAATATTAAAACCGTAGCCGAGCGCCGGGAAAATATGCTTTGGTTCCGAGTACCACCAAAAGTATATTTTAAATACGGGTCATTACCCGTCGCTATTCGGGAATTAGCCGGCAAAAAACGGGCCTTTATTGTCACCGATAAACCTCTTTTCGACCTAGGAGTTACCGCAACTTTACAGGAAATTTTAGAAGAAATCGGCATCACGGTTAATATCTTTTACGATGTGGAACCCGATCCTTCCCTAGAAACCGTCGAACGGGGGTTAAATGTCATTAATACCTTCAATCCCGATGTAATTATCGCTATCGGTGGTGGTTCCCCCATGGATGCGGCTAAAATCATGTGGCTACTCTACGAGCATCCAGAGATAGAATTCGAGAGCTTGGCCATGCGTTTTATGGATATCCGCAAACGAGTCTATGAATTGCCTCCTTTAGGCGAAAAAGCTCTGATGGTTTGTATTCCCACCACTTCGGGAACAGGATCAGAAGTGACTCCCTTCGCCGTCGTGACCGATCGCCGTAATAATATTAAGTATCCTTTGGCAGATTATGCCCTAACTCCCAGCATGGCCATTGTCGATCCGGAATTAGTGCTGAATATGCCGAAAAAATTGACAGCCTACGGCGGAATTGACGCTTTAACTCACGCTCTTGAGTCCTACGTCTCGGTTTTAGCCTCAGAATATACTAATGCTCTTGGTCAAGATGCCATCCGACTGCTGTTTAAATATCTGCCCAGTTCCTATCATAACGGAGCTAAAGACCCGAAAGCGCGGGAAAAAGTCCATTATGCGGCGACAATGGCAGGAATGGCCTTCGCTAATGGCTTTTTAGGCATCTGTCACTCCATGGCCCACCAATTGGGGGCAATTTTCCACATTCCCCACGGTCTGGCCAATGCTTTGATGATTTCCCACGTCATCCTCTATAATGCCACCGATGCCCCCTTTAAACAGGCGACTTTCTCTCAGTACAAATATCCTAACGTAAAATGGCGCTATGCCAGGATCGCCCATTCCCTGGGATTGGGAGGAGAAAGCGAGACCGAAAGTGTGGAAAGATTGGTATTAGCGATCGAATGTTTAAAACGGGAAATCGGTATTCCGGCCAGTATTAAAGAGGTAATTCCCGAAAGTGAAGCCGAATTTATGGCCAAATTAGACCATTTAGCCGAACAAGCTTTCGATGATCAGTGTACCGGAGCCAATCCCCGTTATCCCCTGATTGAGGACTTAAAAACCCTGTTAATCCAAGCTTATCACGGCAATTTGCCCCTAGAGGTGGCGGTAAATGGTCACGGTGATGTCAGTCTTGCCGATTTGAAGTTAGATCCGCAACCCTTGAGCTTGTAGAGATCGATTTTGCCTTTGATCCCCCCTACCCCCTAGGGTCGTTTCATTCTCGCAAATGTCATTCAATCAAATCCTTATCTGGCAAGGTTTTCAGTCAATTTCTCAGAACAAATATCTGAAAAATTTTTAAAATGCCTTGCTTTGCT
>NZ_JACJQV010000128.1 GCF_014696875.1 Microcystis wesenbergii FACHB-1317
AACAATATCAAAACTCTTTCTCTAATGTAAGGATTTTCTTCTTTTTTTAGTGCTTTTTGTAACTTTTCTTTTTGTTCGCAATTCAAGTGATTAGGGGCTGGCATAGCTATTGACATTTGAATAGGTTACTGTTTCTATTATACGCTATTTAGATGCTGAACAGCTTAAGTCGGGATTAGCATTTCTCGCCTCTATCAGCGATCGCTGTGGCCACGAGAGCAGCGGGAGTAATTGCCCGAATTTTTAGCCCACAGGGACGAGGTATTTTTTGAGCATTTATTGCGAGATTTGTCAAATTATTTAGGGCTGGCTGAATAAATCTAAAAACCTTGTTGGATAAGGCTTTTAGACTTTTTTGACCTCAAAAAGTGCCGACCCTTGGAGTGATCGGGGGTAAAATTCCGGGACTTTTTCCCTGAAAATTAGGTAACTGACTACCTCAAAATCGGTAAAACCCTACACCCCCCCTGCCCCTAGGGCTGATTCATTCTCTAGTTTGATTCCTTGTTTGTCTGTCTTCAATCGCTTACGGGGCAAGCAAAGCAAGGCATTTTAAAAATTTTTCAGATATTTGTTCTGAGAAATTGACTGAAAACCTTGCCAGATAAGGATTTGATTGAATGACATTTGCGAGAATGAAACGACCCTAGGGGGGGCGGGGGGGTGTAGGGTTGGGGGGGCCACACCCTGCCCCCAGGAAAAACTTTTTCAGCAGACCCTATTTAAGAAATGTGAAGGAGCGCAAAGGAAAATTAAAAGAAGGGAAGATATAGATGTTGGGGAGAATACTAAGTGCTAATCTAGGGTTATCCCATCTATTCCGAGGTTAACCGTCCCACAGGAGAAACAATCACCAGATTCCCTTGCTGGCGGCGAAAATCGGTTTCTTTAAATAAAAGTTAACAGAACTTTGCACTTCTGTTAAGAGAAGGTTTAGAGAAACTTGTTAGAATAGAGGTAGATAAATCCAGTTGCAAATAGGCGCTCGACCCGATGAATTTTCCGCGCGATCCGACAAAAAAAAGAGAACGAGAACACCGACAATATCTAGACTGTGACCTCTAATTAACTTTCACTCAACAGCGCAATCAAGCAGGTTTTTGAGGATTAAATTCCTAGCATCAACACCCCTTAAAAATAGTTGATGTGGGCAGTCCATAGCAAAATTTTTAGATGGAGTAGTGAGTATGAAGCTATTGATTCAGGGCAATAATATCGCTGTCACCGAAGCTATTCATGATTATGTGGAACAAAAGCTGGAGAAAGCGGTGAAACATTTTAACGGCATAACCACAAAGGTCGATGTTCACCTCTCCGTGGAAAAGAATGCTCGCATTCCTGATCGCCACAAAGCAGAAGTAACGGTTTATGCTAATGGAACAGTGATTCGCGCTCAAGAAGGAAGCGAAAATTTATACGCGAGTATTGATTTAGTTTCTGATAAAATCGCTCGTCAACTCCGCAAGTATAAAGAGAGATTGGTGGATCATCGCACCCACGCCACCGTTAAAACTAGCGAGGTGGTGCAAGAGAAACCCTTAGATGATAACCTAATTGGCGATCGCACTCCCGAATTACCTGCGGAAGTAGTGCGGATGAAATACTTTGCCATGCCACCGATGACTATTGAGGAAGCACTAACACAATTGCAATTAGTCGATCACGATTTCTTTATGTTCTGCAACAAAGACACTAACGAAATCAATGTTATCTATCAACGCAATCACGGCGGTTTTGGTGTTATTCAACCCCGTCCCGTCAACCTAAATGGTAAAGAATCCAATTAACAGTTAGCGACTACAAATAAAACTAAAGACTGGAGAATTTCTCCAGTCTTTTTCTCATCTAACCAAGATTAACTTTAACCACTTTATTTTTTTCTGCCACCGCTTTCGGGAGGGTGAGATAAAGAATACCGTCTTGATAGTTAGCGGTAACTTGGCTATTTTGCACCTCCACTGGTAGGGTAATCAAGCGACTAAATTTACCATAATAAAATTCGCTGTTTCCTACCTCGGCAGGGCACTCACGTTGCCCGTTAATAGCCACCATTTGCTTGCTAACCTCCACATCGATATCTTTAATATCCATGCCGGGTAATTCGATTTTTAATTCCACAGAATCCTCGTTAACAGAGATTTCCACTGGGGGACGAGACACCAATGAAGTTGTCGGTAATACTTCTTGAAAAAGTTGATCGATTTGACGTTGGACAGAATTAATTTCTAGGAAGGGAGAATAAAGAGTGAAAGCCATAGTAATAATTTCCTTGAGAGGTTTTCTCTGACTGCGATTACCTCTATCTTAAGCAACTAACTTGACTTCCACAAGGCGGTTTTCAGGAAATAAAAAGTCGCAATAACCGATACAGTTATCAGTTATCAGTTATCAGTTATCAGTTATCAGTGGGAAGTTGTGGGGTGTGGGGTGTGGGGTGTGGGGTGTGGGGTGTGGGGTGTGGGGTGTGGGGTGTGGGGTGTGGGGAAGTGGGGAAGTGGGGAAGTGGGGAAGTGGGGGTGTGGGGTGTGGGAAGAATAAATAAAAATAATCTCCTATCTCCTATCTCCTATCTCCTATCTCCTATCTCCTGTCTCCTGTCTCCTGAATACTGACTCCCGACTGCTGCCTCCTGCCTTCGTTAAAACCATTGTTGTAATTCCGGCCAACCCAAACCCTGACGCACGATATCCGGTTGATCGCCGGTAAAATCAACAATTGTTGACACTTCCGAACCGGGAGCCGAACCATCTTCGATAATTAAATCAACTACATGATCGAGGGCATCGAATAACCTAGCGGATTCTAATCCCTTGGTGGGAAAATCTCCCTCCTCATCGGGAAGATGGGCAGAACTAGAGATAATGGGATTTTCTAGGGTTTCGATAATAGTGCGACAGATAACGTGATTGGGAACCCGGATACCGGTGGTTTTCCGCTTCGGATTCATCACCACTTTCGGCACTAATTTAGTCGCCGGTAAGAGAAAAGTGTAGGGACCGGGTATGACTCGTCGCATAATTTTATAGGCATAATCGCTGACCACTGCGTACTCGGAAATATTCGACAAAGAAGAACAGAGAAACGTCAAGGGTTTATCATTAGATAGTTGCTTGATTTGGCGAACTCGTTCGACGGCGGATTTCACATTGAGATCGCAACCGATCGCATAGACGGTGTCGGTAGGATAAAGCATAATTGCCCCATTTTTCAGGGCATGACAGATTTCTTGGATAGAACGTTGTTGGGGATTTTCCGGATGGAGAGAGTAAATAGTAGCCATGATAGCAAAATCGTCGCCTATTGGGATTGTCCCACGGGAATTGCCGGGGATATGTGTTTAGGGGCGTTAGTAGATTTAGGAGTCCCCTTAGAATACCTGATTGCACAACTAAAAACTTTAGGAATTGAGAATGAATATCAGTTAAGGGCCGAAAAAGTGCATCGTCGCGGTCAAATTGCTACTAAGGTTCACGTCGATGTCACTGCCGAGAAGTCCGCTGATCATCACCACCATCACCATCATACCCCCGCTCGTCATTTACCGGAGATTGAAAGTTTAATTAAACAGGCAAATTTACCCCAGAAAGTCCAAGAATGGAGTTTAGCGGTTTTTCAACAACTTGCGATCGCAGAAGGAGCCGTTCACGGGATCGCACCGGAAAAGGTGCATTTTCACGAAGTCGGGGCAACCGATGCCATTATTGATATCGTCGGGACTTGTTTGGGTTTGGATTGGCTATCGGTGAGTGAATTATACTGTTCTTCTCTACCCACCGGCGGCGGTACAGTTCAGGCCGCCCATGGTCGTTTACCGGTTCCCGTGCCAGCAGTAGTACAATTGTTCAGCCAGCGACAAGTCACAATTTATAGTAATGGCATCGAAGCGGAGTTGGTAACACCCACGGGGGCAGCTATTGTGACAACTTTAGCTAAAAGTTTCGGTAAACCGCCGAAAATGCAGTTAGAAAAGGTCGGTTTAGGGGCAGGGACAAAAGATTTACCGATTCCCAATCTTGTCCGGCTTTGGTTAGGGAAAAAAACACCAGAAAAGCTAGATGAAAGCGAAACTGTGGCAGTTTTAGAAACTCAAATTGATGACTTAAATCCGCAAGCGATCTCCTATTTAAGCGAGGCTTTATTACAATCGGGGGCTTTGGATGTATTTAGTCAAGCAATTACTATGAAAAAATCCCGTTTGGGGATACTTTTGACAGTAATTTGTGACTTGGATAAAATTGCTATTTGTGAAAATATGATCTTTCAGGAAACCACAACTTTAGGCATTAGAAGGACAATTCAAGAGCGATCGATCTTAAAAAGAGAGATACAATCGATCGATACTGTCTATGGTAAAATTCGGCTAAAAGTTGCCTACAAAGAGTCAATTAATCAACCGATTACCGTACAACCAGAATACGAAGATTGTGCCGCTATTGCCCGTCAGCATCATCTACCTTGGCGATTTGTTCATCAAATGGCTTTAGCTATTTGGCAAGAAAAAAATCAGTCTTGACAACAGGGCAATTTTCTACTAAAACTGCTAAGTAATAGGACAAAATTAACTTCTTGGTTAGGATAGGCAAAAGGCAAAAGGTAGTTAGATATGTGTAATTAATTTTGCTTAGGTACTTATATCCATTGTTCAAAAGGTACTTTCAGGAAAATAATCGCAATTTAAAACCTGTTCTTGGCTAAAAGGACAATCAACTGGAAAAGTTTCTTTTGGTAAATTAGTTTCATTTACCGTCCCTCGCACTGCTTTTTGATAACATTCTGCGAAAATATCGGCTAAATAGGGTTTTAAGCTAGGACTATCCCTTAAAATAAGCTCTAATTGTTCTCTTTGCTCATCAATGGTATTTATCCAGCTATTAGTCCGTTTTTTTGGTTGATATTGCCATTTAAGTAAGTGCATCAAGAGAACTTTTAAACGACTAAATACCTCCCGTCTATTATTACGTCCCATATCGGATATTTCTTCGATTAAGTTATCTAAATCGAGTGCCTGTAAATTGCCCTTTTTTAAGTGATTTACGGTTTGCTCAAGCCACAAATTAAAATCAGTTTCATAAAGCTGAGATAATTGATTTTTCATGTCGATGTGGGATTTTTAAAGGGAAACTCTCCGCCAAAATTGGTCGTTACTTGCGATTTTATCACTCAATCTTGGCTCTTGGGGGGTTTAACCCACCCTCCCCCGCACATTAGCTTTTCGATGGGATGTTTACACGCGGTTGTCATACATTTATACCAGTTTAAGAGTGACTGATAATTGCTGATTGTCGGTATTTCTGCCAAGGTTAAGATGCACCCGAAAAAATCAATCTGATTGGCAGCATCTCAACTTTGTAACCCCTAAATCAGGTTTTATGTCAAGCTATTTTGAAAGCCTTGCTAGAAACCAGTTTTAGAGACAAGTATAATCACTCACTTGCATAAATGAGATGCTTCCTTAGAATTGGGAGCATCCCAATTATGTAATAAGTACAAATGCTCAGAAGGGTAAGAAGGCTTTTGTAGTAACGATTCTGGTTCCAATCACACAATTTAAAGAACCGTTGAAAATCTATGAACTCCCGAAAAGGCTTGCCATATAAGTATTTCGCATCTAAGTACAATTGCTTATTGAGAAAGTGGGATGCTACCCTTAAAATATTAGAATCAGAGCAACAGTAAATGCTTGTAATCCTAATGAGAACATGGTCAATAGTATTTTAATGATTCCTATTCATTTGGATGCTCTCTATCTGAAAAGAGAGCGCCTAGTTGTAGAGGCGATGGCAGATTTGAGCATAATTCCTTATTTTAACAGAAAAAGAGACGTAAATCCGAATATTGCTCATATCAGCGAGGAGATTGTTTCCCAACCCTTTCAAAACCAAAATCTCTACCTGAAAGCGGGAATCCATTTACATTGGGCGTTACCCGATGCTTTAACAAAAGGGATTCAAGATAGCGATAAAAAGACAGTTTTCCCATCAGTTCCTAATCGCTGGTTAGTAACACGCACTCTTAACGGCAAAAAACGTCAATGGGTAGTGGAGAGTGATTATCTTTATCGGGAAGGAGAAGGGGAGCAGTTAGGTAGTATTGCTTATCCCATTGAGATAAAGAATGGTAATCATCAACCATTTCGCTATTTAGGTCGCAAACTGCCTATAGAAGCTTGGTTAGAAAATGATCCCAAGGCTGAATACTTACCCTTATTGACGGCGGTAGGTTATGGTGAACCGACTTTTGCCGCTTTTTATCCCAATTGTCACAGTGTTTTTGGATTTTATGATGATTATTCTCCTGAAAATACTGATGGGTTACAGTATGATGTGATTGGGTGGTATAGTGACTTAGAAAAGGATTATTTCAATCAATTCATCAAATCAAAATCTCAATTAACTACACAAGAATTAATCAAAGCGATACAAGAAGAATTCAAGTGGGACATTCCCGTTAAAAGCAATGAACAAATACCTCAAAGAATGCTTTGCTATGCCCGCTTAAAGTTTGCGTCTCCAACCAATACAGAGAGAGAAATTTCGGTAGAAGTGGCTGTAGGAAATACGGGAACGGAGGCATTATCTGCTTATTTAGGTCAAAAAATTGACAACAATTCTCAATCTATTATTGAAGATCAATTAGAAGCTTTAACCCTATCTTCTAGTCTAGAACATCGGCAGTTGGATTTAACGGCTAAGTTTGAGGAAGCACGTCATGAAAAAGGGTTTAATGCGGTCTCATCTGGCACAATATGGACAATTACTTTAGGAAGCACAAACGCTACAACAGCAAATGCTGAAGATGCTCAAGCTCAGAGCGAAGTTACTTTACCCGATAATATAGCTCCTAAACTGAATCAGCTTAATCTATCTCAACAGAAATATGACTGCACTTGCGATGAAATTGAGTCAATGCGTCGGCAACTCTTTTCTGATTGGTATAAGTATATGTTAAGCGCTTATCCCCCCCAAGGTAGCACCGCTCAGTATCCTGATATTGATGAAGTTAAATATTATATTGAGGAGAAGGGAATTGAACCTTTAAAGGCAAAACTGAATGATCTAGAGAATTATAAAAAGTTATTGAATGAATCTTTAACTCAATTACAACAGGCGATCACTCAAGCAAATATTACCCAGTGTAACTTAAAAGTTAGTGATATTTTAGATTGGGAAAAATTTATTAATCAGTTAGAACAGGGAACAACAGAGCCAATTAAAAGAATTAAGCAGTTAATCCCCGATTTGTCCAGTAAAATTGCAGGGAAAAACCAAGGAGAAATTATAGCTGCCTTAAATTTAATTTTGACTAAAAACGAAGAAGAATTAGTCCGTTGCAATCGTCTGCTTTTAGAAGTTTCTTTCCCTCAGCTAATTTTAAAAGCTCCACCACCTTACACCCTGAAACCTATTGCCGGTTCCCGTTATTGGCAACCAACAGAACCAGTTATCTTGATGGTGGGGGAAGGTGTAAAACCCACCATTCGCCATGGACAAGATGGAAGATTGAGGGATGATGGACTGTTAGAATGTGAGATTTTACAACAGGAAGAGGACATTTTTCTCAATGGATTTTCGTCTATTCTCGGTAAAATTGATCAGATAGAAAACAATAAAAAAGGGGAACATATTGGCTTTAGCACTTGGGAAGAACAACCTTGGCATCCGTTTTTACTAGAGTGGGAGGTAGAAGTTTTTCCCCTCCAAAATGGCTGTAATCATTGCATCTATAATCATCAATATGATGCTGAGTTTATTACGCGTAATTATACCTTGAAAGAAAACGAGCCAGAGCTTTCTTTACAGTACGGAAAGGGGGCTGTTCTTAAAGCTGCTAATGTTTATAGTGGTCGGAGTATTTTAACACCCCATGCCGGAATTAAGCTTAAGGAAAAAATAGAAGTTTATTTAAAGAAACAAATTTTGTCAGATTATTACGAGGCTAAGAAAATTACTAAAGAACAGCAAAATGATCACTATCTTAGTAATAATATCCAAGCCATAAAAGAATGGTATGAAACAACAAATGATGCTTCTTTGAATACGCCAGAAAACAAGGCAAAAGACCCCATTTATACTGCCATTAGAGCTTATCAAAATCTTTTAAGCCTAAATTGTCTATCTCAAGCTTTAGGAGGGTTTAACGAGGCTTTATTGATGCACAAGCAGACGTTACAGTTACCGATTGCTGATCCTTTGGGGTTTGTTGAGTATCAATCTTTTACAGATACAGTAAGAGAAATGGTACAACAAAGCATCCGTAGTGCGCCAGAACCTTTAAATGATTTTAACCCCATAAGATCAGGGGTGATGAAAATTTTGCGGTTACGGTTGGTGGATACTTTTGGACAGGTGAAGGATTTAGATATTAGTAATGTTATCACTTCTGAACAAATGACGACCCCCGGCAGTCCCTATCTAGTATCTTTACCCCCTCGTTTGGTACAACCGTCGCGCATTAATTTCCGTTGGTTATCTGCTAGTCAAGGAGAACAGGAAATGAATAGTCATCCTGCGACAACTCCTATTTGTGGCTGGATATTGCCTAATAATTTAGATAATAGCCTCGCCATTTATGACAACCAAGGTAAAGCTTTAGGCGCGATTAATTATGTTAATCAACAAGCCCAATGGGAAGCTGCACCGGGAGATAGTTTACCCCTAGCAGTTGGAGATGTTCAAGATCCACATTTGCAGCGATTAGTCAAGCATATTATCTCTAGTAATAACGAAGGAGATAGCAATTTTCTGGACAATTTTATTACTGCTTTAGATAAGGGTTCAGAGAATATTGATCCCGAAAATTTTGCCCAACATCAAAGTTTAGCACTGTTAATAGGACAACCCATAGCTGTAGTGAGGGCTTCTCTCAATCTGGAATTACAGGGACTTCCCAGAATTAACCAAGATTGGGATGTATTTTGGCGTGATTTAAGGAGAAATACTAGAGAAACTGATGGTTTTGAACAAGTTAAAATTCCTGTACGTTTAGGAGAATATAAGCAATTAAATGATGGTTTATTAGGCTATTGGTTGGAGGAAAAAGAGAGTCTAAGTGAGGCGTTTTACGCGCCCCAAAGTGATGCTGATGGGGTTAATAATTCTCGAATTAAATTTCATGATTCTGCCAATGCTTGGCATATTGATCTTACCGTAGAAGATCCTCCTCAAATGTTAACAATGCTCATTGATCCGAGAGGAAAAGTTCATGCTACCTGCGGAATTTTACCCGTAAAAGCGATTGATATTCCCCTGACTCAATATAGGGATGCTTTAGCAAAAATAGAGATTACTTTCTTATCAACTCCACTTATTAGTCCTCTAAAAAATTTAAAGGATCTAACAGATTTAGATCAGAAGAAAATTTATCTACCTTTACCAGAAGAGGAGGGTTATGAATGGTCTTGGTTAGACAAAGAAAAAGAGGAATGGTTAGTAGTAGCTTCGGAAAATATTGCCCAACCTAATCTTAATGCAGTTTTCTCAGGAAAACAGTCAATCCGAGAGGGATGGTTAAAGTTAAGCCGAAAAAAAGAACCTCCATATCTGAATAATCGCAATAGTTAAAATTAATCCAGAAAGTTCACTCAGTTAAAAAAATTAAGGAGCAAAAATCATGAGTAATAGCAGTGATAATTTGATTATGTCTCTCAAGTTAGATACCATTGACAATAATCAAGCTTTAGACAGTTCTAAATCACAAAATAAAGGGACAGTAAGCGGAGGCGTTACGGTTGTTCCTGATGACTCATTTGGGACTTGCTTTAACTTTGATGGAATAGATGATCAGGTTAAAGTTGACCCGGCAAAATTCGCTTCAGTAACTAATAATTTTACTATTAGTTTTTGGGTAATTCCTACTACAACTATTGCTAAGGACATCCAAGCAACAGTAGGGAAAACAGGGACTGGCGGACAGAGATATGCTATTTTTCCTAATCAGGGTACAGTTGCTTATGGTGGACAAGAAGCAGGTGCAGGGATTTCTGTAGGTACAAATGGGGTTAGTGTTTATGAACACGCAGCCAATTATCTCCCTCCTTTATTAGTATGGGAAAATAATCTCAGTTCTAGTAAATGGAGTCATATTACCGTAGTTTATACCAATAAACAACCATCTTTATATGTTAATGGTCAACTGGTAAAAACGGGTTCAATCAGTTCAAAAAATGTTCATCCTTCTGCAACTATTGGCGGCGAAGCATACGGTCGTTTTCAAGGTAAAATTGCCAATGTTCGTATCTACAATAAGGCTTTATCCTTAGAAGAAATTAAAGGGGATATGGATGAGGATTTAAGTGCAATCGCTTCTTTTAATAAAACCCATCCTTTAGATTTTAACTTATATCAAGGAGAGGATAAAGAGCCAGTTATCTTTATTGACAATGGTACAAAGGAACAAGAACTGGTTTTAGAAATCTGTAATAATACAGATCAGCCTATTACTTTAGCCTCCAAGAGTGGCAGTGCTACTCAAGATAATTACCATTTCGAGTTACGATTTAGACCTGATACTCTATCGCCTAAATCTTTACAGCAATTGGCTTTAAAACCCCAAAGTAATTGGAGTATGAGTTCTCCTGTTACTCAAGCAGATGGGATAGTTTCTCTATATTTCTTGACAACTAATAGTCAAGCTTTAGCCGCAAATGCAACCGCAACTCTAACCATTCAAAATATTAACGTTACCGCCGAGGGAGGAGCAAGAACAACCCGGGTACAATTTCTGTGTCCACAGTTTACTTATGAAGGAGAAACCCTCAGCAATTATTACCGCGAAAAATCTCTGAGTATTGTTAATCATCGAGGGAAGAAAAATATTCCGCTTCATGCTACTTTTATTGGCTCTAATCGGATTTTAAATGACGGCAAAGAACAGACTTTGACTTTGCAAATTCATAATGTTTTAAAGGGTAAAAATATTGATTTTAATCCCATAAATAGTAAGAATCCTTCTCGATTTATTCTTTATTTTGATGTTGATACAGATTGGGGGCTAGGAACTAAATCTCAGGTAGAAGCAATAACCGTTGAGGTTAAAGATTGGAAGCCGGGAGGTAACGAAGAAAAAGACTGGGATATCCGTCCAGAAAAACAAGCACAACCTACCGTAGCAATTGAAGGATTGTCTGCTCCTTATTGGGTTCTAACTCATCAAAATGTAACAGAACCAGTATTAGCGGCAGGACACACGATTCAAATTACCCTCAAGATTCCTGATTTTTCTAGTGTTTTCGGTCAGACCAATCTTTATATACGCTATGAAAATATTCCGGGTTATTGGGATGGAACTTTTGTTTGTACCATTGAAAAATCTCCAATTGTCTTTGATACAAATGGTAATGTTGGCATTGGCACTTCTACGCCAGAGTTTCCGTTAGACGTTCATAGCTTGCGAGTCAGAAATGGCGAATATGCTGCCGGGAATGCTTGGGGTCGTCAAATAATCCTCACTCATAAAGATTCCCCAATATCTCATGTAATTAGGACTCGACATAGTTCTGGTTCAGGCAGTGGAAACGCGATCGACTTTTATGTTTGGGATCCGGATAATCGTTCTGCGGATGGGATAGGTACACTTCCGACAATGACCCTTGATAGCGGGAAAGTTGGGATTGGTACTGGTATTAATGGACTTAATAACAAATTAGAGGTTAAAGGTAATGCCGTTATTGGCTCGACTTATGCGGGAACACGAACGGCTCCTCCCGATGATCTTTTAGTCGAAGGAACGGTAACGGCGAACAAGTTCGTTGGTGAAGGTGCTTTTGTCACTGGCATGATTATTATGTGGTCTGGAAGTATAGATTCTATTCCTACGGGTTGGGCTTTATGTAATGGACTGAATGGTACACCTGATTTACGAGATCGGTTTATTCTGGGAACTGTTGATAACTCACAAAGGGGACAAACAGGTGGAGAATCCTCACACACTCATTCAATGGGTAATGCTGGAAAGCATAGTCATGGGTTCGGTGGTGGTGGAACAATGTCACTTAATACTAGTGCAGGAAATACAACCATATATGAAGCCCTTGATCATAACCACACCATTAATTCAGCTTCTAATCTTCCCCCTTACTACAGGATGGCTTTTATTATGAAAACCTAAGTCATGAAAAAAGAAAAGCGATCGCACCCCATTCCACACCAATTCTCAGAGGTAATGACTCATGGAAAATTAAAAGCGATCGCACTTCATCCCACTCCCAATTCTCAGAGGAATTTCTTATGATACAGACTTACCCTATGTCTAAAACTATCACCACCCTAGAAGCTCTTGAACAAAAGTTTAAATTATCTCCTACAGATAATGAGCTATTCTTTCAGGAATGGTTTGATAGGTAACGGCGATGAATTTATGTTTATTAAAATGCTGACCCAAGGCGTTCCTCAATATGATTTTTCTAACATTTTTTCCCTGCTTTTACCCCGGAGAAATCAGTTAGAGGATATCTTGCAAATTCTCAAACAACTTGCTAAAATTATGATCATAAACAGGACGGGTTAAGAAATTAAAAAATGGTTAAAAAATCGCTCTTTATTCTAGCCCTATGTTAAAATAGGAAAAGCGATCCCGAAGGGATCTGCATTCGGTGGCACGCCCCTAATTACACCTACCCTCTCAAATCTTTCAACAAGCATGAGGAAACACTATGACTCTGAAAGAACTAAAAACCCAACTCTTAGCATTAACCCCTACCGAACAAGCTGAAGCTATAGAAATGCTCAATAAAATGATTAATAGTGATTCTTCAAGAATTACTAAAACGGCGGGGGTATGTGGTGGAGAAGCTTGTATTGAAAATACTCGTATTCCAGTATGGCTGTTAGTTAGTTTACGTCATCAGGGTTCAACCGATGCTGAATTACTGTCTTTTTATCCTCAACTTAATGCGGGTGATTTAGTCAATGCTTGGGCTTATGCCAAGGCATATCCAGAAGAAATTGAAACAGCGATTAAAGAGGAGGAGGAAGTAATGAAGCTAGAAATATAAGGGATTGTATGTCTTTATGTCGATGAACAATTTCCCTTGCTAGTTGTGCAGATGCTTAGAGATTTCGGACATAATGTTTTAACCCTAAATCGTCGTCATTTCATAAAACTTCATCTTGAAAAACCCAATCATTATGGTATTATTGTTTGTAGTGAAGATCGAGATTTAAACGGTCTAGCTCAACGGATTAATGACGCAATTACTAAAGAGAAATCTTTGGCAAATAAGTTAATTAGAGTAAAACGCCCTCAAAAGTAAATTTTAACAGCGATGAATTATTGTAGAAGTTCTTTCTCGATCAAACAGAGATTATGATCTGCTTCGCAGCGCCGTAGGCGTTCGGACAGATAAATTTGAATTTTATCGTTCTATTCCCGAGTTTCAAGAATATATTTTAATTGATCAATATCGCTTTTATGCAACTCAATATTTTAAGCAAGGGAATGGGCAATGGATTTTTAATGATTATAAAGGAGAAGAATCTGTGTTAAAATTAGCTTCAGATGAGTTTGAAATTTCCTTTCAAAAATTGTATGAAAGGGTTGATTTTGAATTAGATGAAGGGTAAAATCTTCTCAAAAATAAATCTCAAAAGGAGGATTAATGATGACATTAACAGAAGCTCAGATTAAATTACTTTTAAAAGCTCGTCAGCTTCCAAGGAAAATGAAGAGCGGACGCACACAAATCTTACCCTTCTTCACAACTTATTAATCTATTAACAGGTAGGTCAAATCATGGGAAACTTCCGAGCTATAAAGACCGAAACAGATGAGCGAGTTGAGTTTCAAGACAATGCTATTGATGTCATTACAAATTACTATCAATCTATACTCAAAGCGGCTTTAACAACTTTTAAGCCTAAAGCCGATTTTACGCCTAAAAACACACCAAAAACCAAGGGGAACTCGGACTTTGAGACTTCAATGAAAGAGTTCTGGGGAAAGGAATGCAACTTCAATGATTACCTCATTGGCTATATCTTACAAGACACCCATCTTTCTAAAGATGTTGACACACTTTTAGCTCGAATAGCCGATGAAGAAAATAAATACTACTGGAAATGGCTCGACGGTAACAATGAGGTAAAAGATACTGCTGGCAATCAAATAATACTGAACCGATTACGCATTGTAAATGCAAATTTGCTCAATAAAATTTTTGTAAGATTTGATAATAGTACAGGTAATAAGATAGGAGGAAAACACTGGATAACAAATGAAAAACCCCTTCAGGATCAAACCTTAATCGTGCCAGCCATTGCTATCAGCCCAGAGGGATCTTATACAAATGGCACTGACTTATATTACGGTGTTTATGTAAATCCTAACGCTAGATTGCTTTTTCTGGATAATAGTGAAGATACCCAAAGATATAAATACGGAAAAAAAGATGGTTCTAATGATTATGAGATAAAGCGAACTTACAAGTATGATGAAAAAATAAAAAATAAAGATGAAGAGCGTGATAACGAAGACGCTGAATATTTTTTAGGAAAAGGAAATGAGCAATATCGTTATTTGTGGGAATTAAGAGGTCAAATCAATAAGTTGGGTGATAAGGAGAAGGGGAAGAATACTGTAACTACAACTAGACAAAATGTCTTTACACTACCAAAAAAAGAGGATGACGCGGAGAATAAGTTATTGAGAGACAGAATTCATTTCAAAAAGGATGATGGAAAAGATGATACTGAAAGAAATGATAAAGAAACAGAAAAAGCTAAAGCCTTAGCACATCAGGCGGCTTGCGAGCTTCCTAAGGGAAACTATCACTGTTTTTACCACAATAACGGGGAAACTTTAATGGGACATATCTCCGCCGTAAATATAGGCGAGGGAGGGCGTGGAAGTAGTGGCTATCCTATGCGTGCCGATAAGGTGAATGAGGTAAACTATAAATGGTTAATTAATTTGCCTGATGGAGATGCAAATTTTCCCTTAGCAAAATTATGGAGTTATTTGTTTGAATTAAATCCAGACTTTTTAGTAACATCAGCTAATTCTCCAGCAATTAAACAAAACCGCACAACTAACACATCTGATGCTTTCTACCCTACTAATTGGCCTTACGACAAAGTCAAAAAAGATGGATTTAAAAATCCTGTCATTGGTAGTATAAATAGTTTGATTCAATATTATAAAACATTTAATCCGTCAGAACCTAAGAGAAATAAGCCTCTAAAAGACCCATTTCCGCCTCGCGTTACGAATCCGAGCATTCCTGGTTATGATTATAAATTTGATATCAAAAAAATTGAAATATCTGTAAAGTTAGACAATACTGGCTACCGGGTATGGAAAAAGTTCAACGCTGGTGGACAAGACCTCACTTTAGGTTTTAACGAAAATGAACGAGTAGATGCGGGGAAAACGATGGCAGAAGCCTTGAGTGATTTTCATGTATATCCTGGGATGAAAGCCAGTAATATCACGCCTAAAATAACTGATTCTAAATTATCGGCTACCTCCTTTGCTAAATATGTACTAGGACAGCTTAATGATGATGATGTTAAGAAGCAATGGCGCAAAGATAATAAACTAGATGCAAATGCTACTGTTGATGCTTCTAGTTTAAAAACCGATCAAGAATGGTGTCACCTGTTTGGTCATGGGGATGGCGGTCCAGAAGAATTGGGTAATTTTGTTTCTGGTAGCAAACACTGCAACACCGAACAACTGGCAATTGAAACTGGTCAACGTCGCGTCAGTCAAAATACAACCGATTTTACAAAAGATGAACGAGGTAAATTAAAAGCCCGAATTACGGCTTATTTGATACCGAATGCGGGTACATGGGTAACAGGAGGAAGTTATACGCAAGAAAGTTTAAATGAAAAATTAGGTATTGACAAGGAAAATCCTCAGCTGGACTTAGTAACACAAAGAGATAAATTTTTTGAAGGCGTGCCGTTAGCAAAGCCAGTTAAATATAGATTAAAAACAGATGGTTCTGGTAACATAGATGATCAGGCTCTTAGAACAGCTTTTAAAGCCTTGTCAGATGAAATTAGTAATCCTGCTACTGATGCAAATAAAAAGAAACAGCTTTTCCAATTCCGGCACAATTTAGAAAGACATTTTTTCATGTATCTGCCAATAGCCCGTTGGATGCGCTACAAGCTTTATTATAATGGGCAAAAGGTGTTTGACCACATCTACGATGCTCAAAGTGAAAGCATAAACTTACATGAATGCCAGATCCTTGATTACATGGTAGAAAGAGCGTTGTATATAGCAATGGGTAAAGAGTCTAAGTACAAGCAAAAAATTAAAAGCCGTGTAGAAAAACTGATACCTAGCGCGGAAGAAGCGGGTATTATCGGCAAAGTTTTAGATTTAGATCAAAAACTTCATAAAATATTCAATAACCTGAAGTCAATAGACGGGTTTGCAGAACAAATAGTAACGGAAATATCTAGAATAAAGAGGATTCTACAAAATTCTACTCCTGATTTTCTAAACATAAATCTAGAGCAACTAGAGACAAATTGCAGCGACCTAGAAACAGCGCTTAAAACGGCCAATACTGACATTGAATCCCAAATAACTACTTACACTGAAATTAAAAAAGATTTTAACAAGATGACCGTAGAACAGCTAAATCAAAGCCAACTTAAATTGATTATTACAGACACAGGTTTGGGGAGTAAAATTCAGGATTTGAAGACAAAGGTTGAGGACATGCAGAAAAGTCAAGCAACTATACAAACTAACATTAATAAGATGAAAGAAGAACTTGCGAAACCCAACCCTAATAGAGAAGCAATGGAAGTTGACAGCATTGGGGAACAAGCCGAAGGAGTTAAGGGAAAGCGTAAAAGAACAGAAGAAGCTCAATCAAACTTGAATAAATTGATTCGCCCCGTGAAAAGACAAAAAAGTGAGCTTGAAAATTATAATAAAATTAGTGATGAGAACTGAGAAGAGTAAATAAGGGTCATAATTTTATTAATTATGTCTAACAATTTATTGCTTAAAATTCATCTATCCCATTAAAAAACCAACCTACTTACATGAGCAATCCCCACCTTCAATCCATCAAAAACCAACTCAACTTAGGTCATTTGACACTGGATCAGAATGCCATCGGTTCAGCTTTAGCTAATCAACTTCAACAAGCCTTTTCTGGAGAAATATTACAACTTGAGGGAGTAAAACAACCCATCACTGAAACGGATGATTCCTTGCATTTTCAAGCAAGAATACCTTCATTACTGGGAGTAAGACTGCAAGCTGTCGAAGGCATCTTTTTTGTATATAATGGTCAGTTAGAATACCTTCTAAAAGCCACACTCCCGAAAGTTTGGGATTTTTCTTGGTCTTATCCCGACCTTCCCGATTATACTAATTTTGGCAACTTAGATCCAGATGCGGGCAATCAACCCTCACTTTTTTACGACTTACGATTTCCCTCTGATAAGCCGATGGTACTGGTTTTTTCTTCCCACAATTTTCAGAAAGATCAAACCCCAAAATCCTATCTCACATTACTAGATACTACCTTAAATATTAGTAAAATTCATCAGGGGCTAAATTTTGTTTCAGAGATAGCACTTTCAGAGATGCCACTTTTACATACACTAATAGAATTTGCGGGTTATAAAGATTCATCTTTACCTTTTTATGGATATATAAATCAACAACCTGAATACGAAGAAATACGCTTAGAGATAGAACTAAATTTTACTAAAACCTATGAAAATATTTTCAGTTTTGGGATTTCTTCACTTGTCTTGCATACCAGCATCTCTCTTTATGCTAACTATATAGGATCGGGGATTAGCTTTTTAGGGGGAGTTACCATAGGAACCTCAAAAACACCTAAAAACGTAGAGATAGTCTGGCCCGTAGGGAGTACACAACTCATCATCGAAAATGCAGAACCTATTCCTTTTCCCGGTTTCGATACTTTTACTAACTTATTAAGTGGTCATTTACCCAACAATAGCGATACCTTTCCTCTGGAAATAAACTCATTAAGTACCCTAGAAATTCGTGAATTATCCTTACACTTATCCCTAAGTCCACTGAAGGTATCTTATATTGTCTTAAGTATCGGTACCACAGCAAACTGGAATCAACCCTTATTAGGAAAAGCATTAACAATTGAAAGTTTATTATTACGCTGGGAAGTTAGCCCCGGAGATCCGACTCCTATTCGTTTTTATCTTCTATCCGCTTGGAAGGTGGGAGGGGGTTTAGTAAACGCTTCAGCCGTCTTTCCTGACTTTGCTTTTTATGGTGAACTTGGCTTATATCAAACCATCGCCCTAGACCAAATCATCGAGGAAATAATCCCCAATGCTCACCTGCCACACATCTCTATATTAGACCTTGCGATAAGTGCTGATATCAAACAAGGGTTATACGCCTTTGAAATAGAGATGGCTAGTGATTGGGAATTGAACTTGGGAGGAACTTCTATCTTACCCCTTAAATATTTGCATCTAGAGATAGAAAAGAATCTTGGTGGTAGCTTTGCTACAATTAACAGTGTTCTGACTATTGCCGGGGTAGATATAATTCTGCTGGCGACTAATGCCAACGAAAGTGGGGGTTGGACTTTTGCCGGAAGTACCAGACCCGGACAGCAAATTCCCATCGGACTGTTAATAAAAGATTTAGTAATGACCTTTGGAATAAAAGATGGAGGTTTTCCCAAAGCTATTGAGGGATTAGTAGTTGAAAATATAGCAACTTATTTCAATACTGAAACAAAGAATTTCTACTTTACCTGTGAATCTATATTGGAGATCGAAGAAGAAATAATTGATGTAATTCTTCAAATTAATATCATCCAACAATTAGACGGTTCTTATAAAAAACACTTTGACGGACATATCACCATTGGCAGCTTAAAATTTGCCCTCATTTTCGAGACAGATAAAACCTCTACTAATTTCCTCGCCGCTTACCACGATGAAAAAACGGTCAAAATTAAGGACTTAATTGGTTATCTTGACCCCCAACTCAAAGATGAAATTCCCGAAGGGCTAGAAATAAGCCTCAAAGATGCCCTATTTGTGTATGCTAAACAACAAAGCTTAACTAACTTTCTCTTTGGTTTAAATATTGGTGGTGGCATTAACCTGTCTAACCTTCCCTTAATCGGACAGGAATTTCCTCCCAATGAAACCCTTAAAATTTCCCTACAAGTCTTAGTAACTAAAGCGAATTTTACAGCCACAGAACTACAAACTTTCAATACTTTATATCCTGACGGTGGTATTAAACTCCCCACCACCGAGATTAAACAACGCCTAGACCTAACCCCTTCGATTCAACTGGGAAGCGAAATCCAACAATTACAACTCCCCATCGCTATTAATAAAAATACGGGTCAAATCCAAGACACCGGTTCCTCCTCCAATAACACCAATTCCGTTGTCACTCCCTCAGCGACTCCTACTCCCATTGATGATGGAACTAAATGGTTTCAAATGCAAAAAGCCTTTGGCCCTGTTCACTTTCAGAGAGTTGGTATTAAATACCAATACTCAAAAATCTGGGTTTTGCTGGATGCGGGCTTATCTTTAGCTGGACTTTCCCTCTCCCTCGATGGACTTGGCGTTAACTCCCCCCTCAATCAATTTGACCCCAAATTTGACCTTAAAGGCATCGGCATCGACTACAAAGGCAGCGATACCCTAGAAATCGGCGGCGCATTCCTCAGAACCCAAGTCACCAAAGACGGAAAAACCTACGACGAATACGATGGGGCGGCTGTCATCAAATTCAAAGCGAAAGGCAAAGACCTCACCCTTTCTGCCATTGGTTCCTATGCTTATGTTGATGGGCATCCCTCCCTCTTTATCTACGCCCTCCTCGACTATCCCATCGGTGGACCATCCTTCTTCTTCGTCACTGGATTAGCCGCCGGGTTTGGCTATAACCGCGCCCTCAAAGTCCCCACCATTGACCAAGTTGCCACCTTCCCCCTCGTTGCCGAAGCCATTAGCCCTCCTCCTGCTGAAGGCTCTAACTTAGACAAAGCTGCACGACTGACGGAAGAACTAAACAAACTTCGAGACTACATTCCTCCCGAAACCGGACAAATATTCCTCGCCATTGGCGTTAAATTCAACTCCTTCAAAACCATTGATGCCTTTGTTCTGCTTACCGTCGCCTTTGGCAACCGCTTTGAACTGAATATCTTGGGTTTAGCCACCCTCATCGCCCCCCCCAATCCAGGCCCAGGAGTCTCCCCGGTTGCCGAGGTACAACTTGCCCTCAAAGCCAGTTTCCTGCCGGCGGAAGGTTTCCTCGGTATTATCGCCCAACTTACCCCCAACTCCTATATCCTCTCTAAAGCCTGTCATCTCACTGGGGGTTTTGCCTTTTATACATGGTTTGCCCCTAACGAACATGACGGTGATTTTGTCCTCACTTTAGGAGGTTATCATCCCCTCTTTAAAGTCCCAGACCATTATCCGAAAGTTCCTCGCCTTGGGCTTAATTGGCAAGTTAGCCCAGAACTTTTCCTCAAAGCCGATGCTTATTTTGCTCTAACTCCCTCCGCTATTATGGCAGGGGGACACCTCCAAGCCACTTGGAATAGTGGTCCTCTGAGTGCTTGGTTTAACGCCGGGGCAGACTTTCTCATGTCTTGGAAACCCTATCACTATGGTATTCCTATCTATGTTGATATGGGGGTTTCCTATACTTTCCAATCTTTCGGGACTCAGCATATTACCGTTCAATTAGGGGCAGATTTACACATCTGGGGACCCGAATTTACAGGGATTGCCCATATTCATCTTTGGATTATTTCCTTTGATGTGCGCTTTGGTAGCAGTGCTTCGCAAGAACCCACAGCCATTAAATGGGAAGAATTTAAACCCTCTTTTCTCCCTGCTAATGATGCTATTTGTAGCATTGCTGTTAAAGATGGTTTAGTCAGGAAAGTTAATGAAGATGATAAAACAGATTTAGGGATCATTAATCCTAATGATTTCTGCTTAGTCACTAATTCAGTCATTCCCATTAAAACTTGTCATGTTAATCTTAATACTCAGGGAATTAATACCAAGTTTGGCATTGGCCCCATGGCAGTAACAGCCTCTGAGCTAACCTCAGAATTAACGATTAGTATTAATAAAAATGGTACAACGCTAAACTCAACAGAATTTGACGAAGATTTTGCTTGTATTCCCCTATTTAAAAAAGTTCCCATCGCACTTTGGGGCGAATCTTTAACCCCTAGTTTGAATGGTAATCAATTTATTGAAAATACCCTATCTGGATTAGAAATTAAACCTAAAAAACAACCAAAACCAGGAGCAACTCAAGCCATTAATCGCCGTGAATTACAATTTAGCCCTGTTTCGATTGATAATGCTTATCATTGGCAGACAATTGGCACTTTTCAGGAGGAAACCACTAAAGATATTAGTAGCACTATTGTAGATAACACAGTCAAAAACACCAGAGATAATTTACTAAAAGCACTCAATTTAAACAGTGAAGAAATTAATCTCAGTAAAACAATTGCCGATCATTTCTTAGGTCAGCCTAAAATTGAAGTTTTAGCCAATTAACCACTATTAAAGGAGTCAAAAATGCCAGAAACTACCACCACTGAGCCCACGAAAATTGAATTTATTCAGTATCATCAACGAGCTTTAAAAGATGGTGATTATGAGATTACTGTTACACAAAAAATAAAAGTTACACAAGAAATAAAAGGAGAAAAAATCACAACCGATAACTCCTTTAGTATTACTAGAAAATTTTCTGTATCAGGAGAACGCTTTGAATTAAAACCTACAGACATCCACGCTGTATTTCCCCCTGATGGTAGCTTAGGGGAACATTCCAATGTTTTACCCCATATTATCCTAAACCGTAGTACCTTACCTTGGGAACGTCAATCTGTTAGTAATAATAATGATACTGCTTGGTTAGCTTTATTATTATTTGAAGAAACAGAAAACCCCGAATCCAAAATTATTACCCTAGAAATCTTAAAAGATATTAATAGTTATACTGCTAAATTTCCTAATTTTACCCTAGAAAGTGGACAACATAAAGACGATAAAGTAATAATTATTGATGTCCAGAAACAGTTATTAGAAAAAATTTTACCCACTAAAAAAGACTTAACTTATCTTGCTCATGTTCGTCAAGGAACAGATGAGCAAGGAAAATTAATCGGCGATGAATTAGCCGTTATTATTTGTAATAGACTCCCTCAAAAAAGTGGCAGAAGTATCGTCCATCTGGTTTCCTTAGAAGGACGTTATAATAATAACGGTTTTGATTTTCAGGGAGCAGGAAATAATGATAAGATTCGTTTAGTTAGCCTAAAAAGTTGGAGTTTTTCTTGTGTTGATGAAAAGCAAAGTTTTAAAGGACTTTTGACCCATCTTAACCGAGAACCTAGTACCCTAAGATTGCCCCAAGTTAATAATACTGAAGCCGAAAAATATCTATCTATGGGTTATGTTCCCCTACCCCATTTTTTACGACAAGGAGGTAAAACCTTCTCTTGGTATCATAGTCCTTTAATCACGGGAAACAACCCTAACAATAACATCACCTTACCCATTCGTACAGCAGATGAATTAATCATTTATAATCCTGATAATGGTATATTTGATGTTTCATACTCTGCCGCTTGGGAATTAGGAAGATTACTCGCTTTACAGAGTAAAAATTTATCCGTTAGTCTCTATAATTGGAAACGCGCTCATAGACAAAGCTTACAAAATGTAGAAACTCATTTACCTGTTTATAATCAACCTAATACGGAACTTCCTGATAGTATTTCTAATTGGTTTAGAGATTTAAGTCTTCTTAAAGGTGTACCCTTTAATTATCTCGTTCCCGATGAACAGATGTTACCTGTAGAATCAATTCGTTTCTTCTATCTTGATTCCCTTTGGATAGAATGCCTATTAGATGGAGCCTTTAGTATTGGTCGAGTAACTACATCAGATCATAAACAGGATCAAGAAAATAAAACAAATCCTGCTGTTAACAATTACCCCATAGTAACTGGTTTTTTACTCCGTTCAGATGTGGTGTCAGGTTGGCCGGGTTTACTCGTTGATGGTTATAATGAAGATGATATAAACAAGATTGAATTACTACGGATGGAACGTCTTTCTGCTAATGTTTTAATCTGTTTATTTAAGGGAGAAATCAAAACATTAGATATTCACCAAAAACCAGAAACCTTACATTTCGGACTAGACTTGGATGATGAGAAGAAAACCTACAAACAATTGAGAAGTGGTAAAAACATTGATTCTCATGTTTTTCCTTGGAGGGATGAAAATAAAAAGGTCATCAATATTAACAACCTAGCTATAGCTATTAAAAATAGTAGCTCATTTACCTCTGCTCAATTGGCTTTAGAGATGATTGAAGGAGTAGAAAAAGTGAGATTTATTGGTTCTTAAAAACCTATTAACTAGGTAGGCATTAAAAATTATCAGATGCCCCCCTTATTAAGGGGGGACTAAGGGGGGATCAAACCTAAAATCCATTTTAAATTTAATTATAACCAGCTACTTAGCATCGTATTTTTGCTATCTTTCAACCTAAATTTAACCAATAAAATAAGGACGCTGCCAATTGCGTCCTCAAGGTATCTGGAAAAGGCTTTTTTCCTAGACTTTCCGAGAGTAGTATTCCACTACTAACAGTTCATTAATCGAGAGGGCAATCCATTCTCTTTCCACAACGCCATTCACTTTGCCCACAAGGGTGTTTTTGTCAAATTCCAAATGACTCGGCAGATTGGCTAAACCGGGGTATTCCATATTTCTTTTGACGAGATCCTGGGAACGCTCTTGATTTCTAACTCCAATCACATCACCCGGACGGCACTGATAACTGGCAATATCCACAACTCTACCGTTAACGGTGACGTGACCGTGATTGACTAATTGTCGCGCCCCCGGAATTGTCCCAGCCATACCGAGGCGGAAAACGGTATTATCAAGACGCATTTCTAGGAGTTGCAGCAGCACTTGACCAGTGGAACCAGTAGCCCGGCGAGCTTTGCGGACATAGCGAACTAATTGTTTTTCGCTGACACCGTAGTTAAAACGCAGTTTTTGTTTTTCTTCTAGACGAATGGCATATTCTGAACGTTTTTTGCGGGCCTGGCCATGTTGCCCCGGTGCATAGGCACGACGGGCATTTTTACGGGTTAGGCCCGGTAATTCCCCTAAACGACGCACAACGCGCAAGCGCGGTCCTCTATAACGAGACATACAGACAGTCTGCTCCTATTTAAATTTATCCCAAAACTATTATCATAGCACAAATTAAGTAATTTATTTGGGGTGTGGGAAGTGGGGTAGTGGGAAAGTGGGGAGGTGGGGTGTAGGGTGTAGGGTGTAGGGTGTGGGGTGTGGGGAGAATAAATAAAAGCAATCTCCTGAATACTGACTCCCGACTCGGAGAATACTGATCACTGATTACTGATTACTGATTACTGATCACTGATTCAAGCCTGACGGCAGCTGATGTATTTTTTTCATCGGAAATTTTGGGTCTGAAACCCCGCCGTTCTAGGTTGGCTTTACGTTAGAATTAAAAGGCCAGTCTCGAAAACCAAGTGGACGGCGCAGCACCTTGAAAACTCGGCTTAGGGGGTTCCGACCAGAAAAGCTTGGCCGGGTAAAAAGTCGCGCGCAACAAGTACAAGAAGCTATAGGCGGTCAACGTACCGTGGGACACACGGAATCGGGCTTCTGAAATGGGGCGAAAGTCTGTGGACTCTGTGTAAGACAGTACATGGTTTTTTAACTGTGGTATGCGACGGTGGTGGAAGCAGAAACTTAAATCGTGAGGTTTAGGAATCGCCGCACTTTTAGGGCGGCGAGGATGTCAATAAAGATGAGGCTAATCCCTGCCATCTTAGGGCATACTGTGAGTGTAACGAAGCACCATATTATTCAGGTTGCTTTCCCACTCCTTCCCTAGCTGAATCTCTATATTGGAGAAGCCATAGTCATGATCGAAATGAAAGTCGCTGGAATTGCCCTAGACGCTATCACTCGCAGTCCCATTGTACTGCTGAAGGATGGTTCCGAGCGTCGCGCCCTACCTATCTACATCGGACAAGATCAGGCTAAGGCCATTATCACCGTCCTCGAACAACAAAAACCCCCTCGTCCCCTCACCCACGATTTGATCGCTAATATTTTTAAAGTTTGGGACATGGATTTAGAAAAGATTATCATCCATTCTCTCCAAGATAATACCTTTTATGCTGTTCTCTGTCTCCAGCGCGGCGAAGTCAAAAAAGAAATCGATTGTCGTCCCAGTGATGCGATCGCCATTGCCCTGCGTACCAACAGTCCTGTCTGGGTAATGGAAGAAGTGATCGCTTCCGCTTCTATCCCTGTCGATCGTGACGCGGATGAGCAGGAACGTCAAGCTTTTCGCAATTTCGTCTCCAATCTTAGCCCCTCAGACCTGATCCAACGTCGCGGTGATTTTAGTGATCAGTGAAAATTCAGGAGATATAGGAGATAGGAGACAGGAGACTCCGAGACAGGATTCAGTAGTCAGGAGATGGCTTTTATTTATTCTCCCCATTTCCCCATTTCCCCATCACCCCATTTCCCCATTTCCCCATCACCCCATCACCCCACACCCCATCCCCCAATACCTTCTAACTGACAACTGACAACTGATAACTGATAACTGATAACTGATAACTGATAACTGAATCAATGCGTTATCGACGATTTGGCCGTACTAATTGGCAATTTTCGCTGTTTTCCCTGGGGACAATGCGCTGTTTGTCCTCAGAGTCGGTGTTTACTGCAACAGTCGATCGCGCCCTAGAATTGGGGATTAATCACCTAGAAACAGCCAGAGGTTACGGTAATAGCGAAGTTTTTCTCGGTCGCTATCTGCAGCGTCAAGGGGTGCGGGAGCAAGTTTATGTGACCACGAAATTAGTCCCCACTCCCGATCGCCAAACTATGGAAAAAGCGATCGCCGAATCCCGAGAACGATTACAATTAAATTACCTCGATTGTCTAGCAATTCACGGTATTAACACCCGCGAGCATTTAAACTGGATTAAAGACCCGCAAGGCTGCATGAAAGCCGTTTTTCTGGCCCAAGAAGCTGGAAAAATCGGTCATATTGGCTTTTCTACCCATGCACCCCTAGAAATTATTCTGGAGACGATCAATACAGATTTCTTCGCTTTTGTCAATATCCATTACTATTTTTTTTGGCAAAGACAGCAACCGGCGATCGCTTTAGCCCAAGCAAAGGACATGGGTGTGTTTATTATTTCCCCTGCTGATAAGGGAGGGGGTCTCCACAGACCTCCCAAGAAGCTAGAGGAATTATGCGCTCCTTTTTCACCCTTAGAGCTAAATTATCGCTTTTTATTGAGCGATCCGCGCATTACTACCCTCAGCGTCGGGGCAGCGATACCAGAGGAATTAGAGACAATTATTAACGTATGCGAAGGAGATCAGCCCCTAGATGCGGCAGAAATTGCCGTTTTTAAGCGTTTAGAGGCACATTTAACCGATAAATTGGCTACAGATTTATGTAGCCAATGTTATCAATGTTTACCCTGTCCCGAAAATATTAATATCCCTGAAGTGTTGAGACTGCGGAATCTGGCAGTAGCTTACGAAATGACCGATTTTGGCCAGTATCGCTATCGAATGCTGGAAAATGCCGGTCATTGGTTCCCCGGACGCAAAGCGAATAATTGTACTGAATGCGGTGATTGTTTACCTCGCTGCCCGGAAAAATTGCCGATTCCCCGGCTGTTATTTGATACACACGAACTACTTAACGGCCCGCCGCGACGGAGATTGTGGTCATCTTAGGACGAAACCCGAAAAAATTTTTTTTGGGGATCGTCAAAGTGTAAAAACTATCTTAAGATTAACAGGTAAGAGAATTAACTTTCTTGAATTTAAAGAGACAAAAAACAAGAAATAGATTAAGGAGTAAAGGATATGGCACTCGTCCCCATGCGGTTATTGTTGGATCACGCGGCTGAGAACGGATATGGCATCCCCGCTTTTAACGTAAATAATATGGAGCAGATCCAAGCGATCATGCAAGCGGCGGCAGCCACCGACAGCCCCGTTATTCTACAAGCTTCTCGCGGTGCGCGCAAATATGCAGGGGAAAACTTCCTGCGTCACTTGATCACCGCCGCGGTGGAAACCTATCCTCATATCCCCATCGTGATGCACCAAGATCACGGTAATGAACCCGCCACCTGCTACTCGGCGATCCGTAACGGTTTCACCAGTGTCATGATGGATGGTTCCTTAGAAGCGGATGCTAAAACTCCCGCCACCTACGAGTACAACGTTAACGTTACTGCTGAAGTGGTAAAAGTTGCCCACTCGATCGGTGCTAGTGTGGAAGGAGAACTCGGTTGTTTAGGTTCCCTAGAAACCGGTAAAGGAGAAGCGGAAGACGGCCACGGTTTTGAGGGAGAATTAGATCACTCGATGCTGTTAACCGATCCCGATGAAGCGGTGGATTTCGTCGAAAGAACCCAAGTAGATGCTTTAGCAGTAGCCATTGGTACTAGCCACGGCGCTTACAAATTTACCCGGAAACCCACCGGCGAAATTCTCGCTATTAGCCGCATTGAAGAAATTCATAACCGCTTACCCAATACTCACTTGGTTATGCACGGTTCTTCCTCGGTTCCCGAAGATCTCCTCGAATTAATCAACCAATTCGGTGGCGCTATCCCTGAAACCTACGGTGTTCCCGTGGAAGAAATCCAAAAAGGCATCAAGAGTGGTGTGCGTAAAATCAATATCGACACCGACTGCCGTTTAGCAATTACCGCCGCAGTTCGGGAAGCGCTATTCAGCAACCCGAAAGAGTTTGATCCCCGTTTCTTCCTGAAACCCTCGATCACGTATATGCAGAAAGTTTGTGCCGATCGCTATCAACAATTTGGTACCGCCGGTAACGCCAGCAAAATCAAACAAATGTCCCTCGATGACTACGCAGCCAAATATGCTAAAGGGCAATTAACCCAAGTCAGCAAAAAAGTTGTGGCTGTCTAGTAGCTGAACTATTAAGCGATCGCTTAATAGCACCGATCTAGCAGAATTTTTTGGGGTGGTTAACCATAACTACCCTCTTTTTTATGGGAATGCCTTCAAGGGAAAGAGTTACCAGATAAGAATCGATTTCAGAGAAAAGACTATACTGAAAATAATCAGCAGATCAGCACTTGATTTATAAGAGAAGCAAGATGAGAAAAAAATCGTTGTGGGTGGGATTATTAGTGGGATTTTGGTTTTGTCTGACTTGGATGGCATGGACACCCACAGCAGCCGCCTTTAGCGAAGAACAAAAATTATTACTACAATCTTGGCGATTAGTCAACCAATCTTATTATGATGACACATTTAATCATCAAAACTGGTGGCAGGTGCGGGAACAATTCATCAAAAAACCCCTCAACGACCGGACGGCGGCCTACAATGCGATCGAACAGATGTTAGCCACCCTCGATGAACCCTTTACCCGTCTCTTGCGACCGGATCAATACCATAACCTACAAATTAGCACCACGGGGGAATTATCGGGGGTAGGACTGCAAATTAATATCAATCCAGATAATGGTTACTTAGAAGTAGTTGCCCCCCTTGCTGGTTCTCCTGCTGAGGCCGCTGGTTTGACTAGCCACGATCGCATTTTGTTTATTGATGGTATCGATACCACTACTTTAACCCTCGATGCGGCGGCGGCAAAAATGCGCGGGACTGCCGGAACAGAAGTTTCCTTAGTTATTCTTCCCTATCAAAAAAGTCAACCAAAAACCCTATCTTTAACCCGTCAACGCATTTCTTTAAGTCCAGTGGTAGCGGTTTTGGATAAAAATTCTAGTTCCTTGCCGATCGGTTATGTGCGCTTAAATCAATTTAGTGCTAACGCTGCCAAAGAAGTCTCGGAGGCAGTGACGAATTTACAAAAACAAGGGGCAAAGGGTTATATTTTAGATTTAAGAAATAACCCCGGTGGTTTACTGCAAGCGGGCATAGAAATCGCTCGGATGTGGATTAATCAGGGAACTATCGTTTATACGGTTAATCGCGAGGGAATTGCCGATAGTTTTGCCGCTTCTGGTAATGCTTTAACCGACTCGCCTTTAGTCGTTTTAGTCAATCAGGGAACCGCCAGCGCCAGCGAGATTTTAGCCGGAGCATTACAGGACAATCAACGGGGGGTTTTAGTGGGAGAAAAGACTTTCGGTAAGGGATTAATTCAGTCCCTATTCGAGTTACCCGATGGGGCAGGATTAGCGATTACCGTCGCTAAATATGAAACTCCTGCCCACCATGATATTCATAAGTTAGGAATTATCCCGGATCAAGTGGTGGCACAGGAACCGATCACCTATGAGGAAATCGGCACCGAAAAAGATAGTCAATACCAAACGGCAATTCAGTTTTTAAACCAGAAGACCGTTTTAGCCAAAGCTTCCTAAGTGGGGTTTTCAGTTATCAGTTACCAGTTATCAGTTATCAGTTATCAGATGCGAGTTTTCAGGATTCTTCGTTACTTGGTATAGTTCGATCGGGGGGCATAAATCGACTAAATCCTTATCTGGCAAGAGACTTAATTGATTAGTTCGTTAGAGAGGGAAAACAATTGACAAAGATCGCATCAATGTCTTTATATATAAGGGTTTTATCCCTTATAGCCCCGTTTATTGCCTAAGACAAACAAAAAGAACCGTTTTCAGTTTACTGTTTACTGTTTACTGTTTACTGGACGGCTACGCCGTGCCTTTGGCAACACTGAAAAAACTTCCCACACACCACACCCGACGGCATAAATCGAACAAATTAGCCATTTTTTCGATCAATATCTAAATTAAGATGAAAACCTGTTTGATTTGGAGAGAATGCTAACATCGATTAGAATTTTCCCAGTCAGGGTTTTTCAGCCTTGCAACCTTAACTCATCCTTGATTTTACTGCCATGCAGAGATATATTCGATCGCCCCTAGCCCTAACCCTGAGCATCAGCCTCTTAGCTAATTTTTTAACCGCTTGTAATAATGCCCAAACCCCCGATAACAACGCCTCTAGTCCCACCACCACTGGCCCCGGTGATCAAGGCTTAAAATTAGGGGCTTTACTGCCCATTACCGGAGATTTAGCCGCTATTGGTCAAAATATGCCCGAAGCGGCTGCCCTAGCGGTAGAGACTATCAATGCCTGTGGTGGAGTCAATGGCAAACCCGTCACCCTCGTGAAAGAAGATGACCAAACCGATCCCGCCGCCGGTGCTTCGGCGATGACGAAACTAGCGGAGGTGGATAAAGTAGCCGGTGTGATCGGTTCCTTTGCCAGTAGCGTCTCAGGAGCAGCCGTCGATGTGGCGGTGAGAAAGAACGTTATGTTAGTCTCTCCGGGTAGCACCAGTCCTGTATTTACTGACAGGGCGAAAAAAGGCGATTTTCAAGGTTTTTGGGCGCGAACCGCTCCCCCGGACACCTACCAAGCTCAAGCTTTAGCTGTCCTAGCTAAGAAAAAGGGTTTTCAAAATGTGGCCACCGTCGTGATCAATAACGATTACGGAGTCGGATTTGAACGGGAATTCGTGAGTGCTTTCGATAAATTAGGCGGCACGATCACTAATAAGCAGAATCCTGTCCGTTATGACCCGAAAGCTGCCACTCTCGATAGTGAAGCGGCGGCTGCCTTCGCTAACCAACCGGATGCTGTAGCGGCAGTCCTTTACGCTGAAACGGGCAGTTTATTACTACAAGCGGCCTATAAACAGGGGTTGACCAAAGGAGTTACTGTCCTCCTCACCGATGGGGTTTATTCGGAAGATTTCACCAAACAGGTGGGGAAAGGAACCGATGGTAAGTCAATTATTGCCGGCGCCCTAGGCACGGTCCCCGGGGCCAACGGTCAAGCTTTAAGCGCTTTTACTACTCTCTGGAAAGAAAAAACCGGCAAGGATGTCACCGCTTTTGTTCCCCATACTTGGGATGCGGCGGTTTTATTGATGTTAGCGGCCGAGGCGGCTAAATCTAACACTGGTGAAGGGATTCAAAGCAAGATTCGTGAGGTGGCTAATGGTCCTGGGACGGAAGTAACCGATGCTTGTCAAGCTATGGAAATGATTCGCAAAGGCGAGGATATTAACTATCAAGGGGCCAGTGGCAATGTGGATATAGATGAAAATGGCGATGTAGTCGGTAGTTATGATGTCTGGACTGTTAATGATGACGGCACTCTCAAGGTTATTGATAAGGTGACACCCAATCAGTAATCAGTGATCAGTAATCAGTAATCAGTAATCAGTAATCAGGAGATTGCTTTTATTTATTCTCCCCACTACCCTTATCATACTTTGTGCTTTTTGTCAAAAAAACTTTTTTTTTGCAATAAAACTACACAAAAAAAAGATCATCGTTGTGGGTGAAATTGACTCATTTACCCGTCTTGATTAGGATTACCTTCTAGGTGTGGCAAGGGTTTCAGCCACTGCTGCCCAAAAAAGCACAGAATAGCCCATTATGAAATTCAGTAAAATCGCTGTAACCATCATAACATCGTTGTTAAATAAAAATCTTTCTCAATTAATTTTTAAGAATTTGTAAATATTGCGGAATGTTAATTTAAATATTCTCAACTTTCTGGAGTCAATGAATAAATTTTGCTTATACCTTTTCCGATTAAGATCCTGTCTTTTAGACAAAAAATCTCTCCCTAAAGAGGAGAGAAGTCAAAAAAGCACGAATAACAATGGGGAGAGGTGGTTTTTATAGGTCACCACCACGAAAAGCTAGTAGGAAAATGACAAAGGGGCCAGCTAACATGATTAGCGCCACGAAGGTGAGTTGAAAAATGGGTTCTAAATTGAGAGCCGCAAATAATTCCATGATGTCTCCTAACCTGTTTACAATAATTTTAAGGGCTAATCTGGTCAAAACCATTGTCTATCATACAGGGGATGATTCGCTGGTTTTCCTGATTCGATACAAAAATACATAAAGTTTTGTTGCAATTCTGAATTTTCCCGCTTTCCTATTTCCTTCCCACCGAGGGACTATCTCAATGTTCAACTCTCTGACCACATCTCCCGACTCGTTAACCCAAATTTACACTGGTTTTCAGGCACTCTCGGATCCCCTACGGCTGCAAATTTTGCAACTGTTGCGACATCAGGAATTATGCGTCTGTGAATTGCGCGACCATCTCGATATCGCCCAATCTAAATTATCTTTTCACCTAAAAACGCTAAAAGAAGCCAATTTAGTCCGCAGTCGTCAAGAAGGTCGTTGGATCTACTACAGCCTAAATCTATCTCAATTTCTTCTCCTAGAAGAATATCTATCCGAATATCGTCGTTTTGCCGCCCTCGTCCCCGCTCGTTTCTGCGAGGAAAATCAGTAACCGATCAAGATTTTTAGAAATATTAAAGCTTTATGACTGGCTTTTACCCTTGACATATCAACTTTTTTTGAAATAATAAAGGTGGATTACCCAATCTCCCATCATTCCCTTTCCACCTTTGTGCGATGACTAATCAAATCAATCCTAAAGCCGCCAAAGCTGGTGGTAGCCTTAGTGTTTTTGAAAAATATCTTACCCTTTGGGTTATTTTCTGTATTTTGGCGGGAATTGCCCTCGGTCGGTCATTTCCGGACGTAGCGCGGACTTTAGATGCCATGAGTGTCTATAACGTTTCTATTCCGATCGCCATCTGTCTTTTCTTCATGATGTATCCGATCATGGTTAAGATCGACTTTTCTCAAGCTCTTCGGGCTGCCCGTACTCCCAAACCAGTTATTTTAACTTTAGTGGTTAATTGGCTGATCAAACCCTTTACCATGGTGGCGCTGGCTCAATTTTTTCTCGGCTGGCTGTTTCTGCCTTGGTTGAGTCAAACGGAGATTATCCGAGGACAGACGGTAAGTTTAGCTAGTTCCTACACTGCTGGAGCTATTTTACTAGGAATTGCACCCTGTACGGCCATGGTCTTGATGTGGGGCTATCTTTCCTACAGTAACCAGGGTCATACCCTAATTATGGTAGCAGTCAATTCCCTAGCGATGCTTTTTCTCTACGCTCCTCTAGGTAAATGGTTGCTGGCAGCTAATAATTTTGTAGTGCCTTGGCAGACCATTGTTTTTTCTGTGTTAATCTACGTTGGTTTACCGCTTATTGCCGGTATCTATAGCCGTCACTGGATTTTTAAACATAAAGGACGGGCCTGGTTTGAATCGCGTTTTCTTCACTATCTCAGTCCTGTGGCAATCACTGCCTTATTGTTAACCTTAATCCTCCTCTTTGCTTTCAAAGGCGATTTAATTGTTAGTAATCCCCTGCATATTTTCCTGATTGCTATTCCCCTCTTTATTCAAACTAATCTGATTTTTTTACTTAGTTATGTAGCCGCTCTCAAACTCAATTTAGTTTACGAAGATGCCGCTCCCGCTGCTTTAATTGGTGCTAGTAATCATTTTGAGGTAGCGATCGCCACTGCGGTGATGTTATTCGGATTGAATTCGGGGGCTGCTTTAGCGACAGTAGTGGGGGTATTGATTGAAGTACCTGTGATGTTAATGTTGGTAGAATTCTGTAAAAAAACCGCCTTTTGGTTTCCCAGAGATACAGAAAAAGCCACCCTTCTCGATCCTCGTTGCTTGAGTTCTTACAAATAATTATTCACCATGATCCAATCGACTCACAAACCGAGAATTCTTTTTCTGTATGGCTCTTTGCGGGAACGTTCCTACAGTCGTTTACTAGCAGAAGAAGCTGCCAGAATTATCACTGAATTTGGGGCAGAAGTGCGCTTTTTTGATCCCCGTGAATTGCCGATTTATGGCAGTGTTCCCGATACTCATGCCAAGGTGCAAGAATTACGAGAATTAAGTCAATGGTCTGAGGGTCAAGTCTGGTCATCTCCCGAACTTCACGGCAATATTAGCGGCATTATCAAAAACCAAATTGATTGGATTCCCTTAAGTATTGGTGCGGTTAGACCTACTCAAGGACGCACTTTAGCAGTTATGCAAGTAAGCGGAGGTTCCCAATCTTTTAACGCGGTTAATACTCTGCGAATTCTTGGTCGTTGGATGCGAATGTTTACTATTCCTAATCAGTCTTCGGTGGCTAAAGCTTATCAGGAGTTTAACGAGGATGGCACGATGAAAGATTCCCCCTATCGAGATCGAGTTATTGATGTGATGGAGGAACTTTATAAGTTTACCATTCTCCTGCGAGATCAGGTAGATTATCTGACCGATCGCTATAGTGAAAGGAAGGAAAAAGCCGCCCAAGAAATAGCCACAATTGCCCATAAAGCTATTAATTAAATCAATTTCTAGGAGTTAAAATCATGAAAAAAGTCATGTTTGCCTGTAGAAAAAATTCCTGTCGTTCCCAAATCGCCGAAGGTTTCGCTAAAACTTTAGGTGCGGGTAAAATTGCTGTCACCAGTTCTGGATTAGAAGCGGCCAAAGTTCACCCCGGTGCAATCGCAGTTATGGAAGAAATTGGTATCGATATTACCGACCAAACTTCTAAACCAATTAGGGATTTTAATCCCGAAGATTACGATGCCGTTATCTCCCTATGTGGTTGCGGTGTCAATCTGCCGGAAGGATGGGTTTTACAGGAAATTTTCGAGGATTGGTTAATTGATGATCCCGATGGTCAACCTATCGAAACTTTTCGCCGAGTTCGCGATGAAATTAAGGCTAAAGTTGTGGGATTAATCGAGCAGTTAAGTAGGTAGGTGTTAAAAGTTTTCATATCCCCACCTTATCAAGGAGTTTGGGTAGGGTTGATTCATGAATCAACCCTACTATGAATCAACCCTACTATGAATCAACCCTACTATGAATCAACCCTGCTATGAATCAACCCTACTATGAATCAACCCTAGGAGGGGCAGCGGAGATCAGAGGCAAAATCTATCTTTAATTTAATTATAACTACTTACTTAAGTTAACTTTCCCCAAAAAATTTTCGGCTCTCTTGTCGTTTGTGTGATAGATTTTAGCGATCGAATCTGTCTTCCTCTCTGTGTCCTTTGTGCCTTTGTGGTTTATCCAACCCAGCTAAACCAAGAGGGTCTTTTTTCTAGCTTATCCCTTCGGTGAGAAAAATAATAAGGGGAACCACAGTTGATGAAGAATATCTTCATTAATCCGACGCACGGCTAACCATTCCAACATATTGGAACGATGGCAGGTGGCCACAGCGATCGCACTGATATCATCTTCTTCTGCTGCCGTCAAAACTTCTAATACAGGTGTTCCTTGTCGCACTTGGCTCTGTACTTGCAAACCGAGTTTTTCTAGTCGCACTTGCACCGATTCTAATTCCCGACGGGCATCATTTAAACGAGATTCGGTGACACCGGGATCGCGACTGATATTTTCCACTACCCGGACGAGGAGGCATTGCTCAAAAGACCCAGGGGAGCGAGTTTGAGCGTATTTTTCTATCTGTTCAATTAGATAAATTGCGTCGGGACTGCCATCGTAGGGAATTAATAAATGTTTCCAGAGATGCTGACAGCGCAGGGCTAATTCATCGTGAGTATAAACTGATAATAATTGCGGTCGGAAAATCAGCAGCGGAATATCGGTAATACCTGCGATCGCTAAACTGGTACTACCGAATAATTTTTCTTGGACAGCGCCGCGCCGGGGATTTCCCATCAAAATCACGTCGATAGAATGATGGGCGAGGATTTCCCGCACGGCATCCACGGGACGACGGTTAGAGATTTCGACAATAACTGTCATACCGTCGGGAATATTTGCTAAAGCTGGAGATAATTTTTCTTTGGCCGCATCAATTTTTGCTTGATCTACGGCAGCTAGGGTGAGTTGTTCCCAAATCGGAATACTGTGGAGGAAGATAACTTGTTTTAAGCCGCTCAGGGCTAAGTGTGGCACACAATGGACAAGACGATGGAGACCATCGAAAAGATCTGTACAGATCAAAGCGCGCTCGAACATAAATTAACCCCTAGCAATTCGGTTATTCTTCCCTAAGAATAGCTAAAAAGGTGAAGAAATGCGCCCCGCATCCCTAGCTCGTTTCCGCAGAAACCCAGCCGGAGAAAGAGGTCGCCCGCAGGGGTGAAATGAGTTACTGGGGGGCCCAGGGATTAGAATCTAGACCCCACTGGTGTTTGAGAAAAGCTTTGTACATATTTTCTCTGACCATCATTTGTTCGTAGAGCTTGATCAGGAAGTCCTGCGCTTGCTCCTGACTCATTTTTTCTACCTGAGTCTGAAAAGAACGAATGTTGAACTGTTGTTCTAAGGAAAGTTCGATCGGTTGAGACATGGTGTTCCTCCTCGATGAAGACAGTGGTTGATAACAAGCGAGATGGGTGATTGGTATCACCTTTTTTAACTAATGTAACAAATACTTGACAAAGTGTCAATGTATCTGTAAAGAGGGTTTTGCTTTTTTCCTCTCGTTAGCTAGGATACCCCGCCGCCAAAAGGAAAGAAGCATATAATGATACATTTAGCAAGAGTTTTCAGAAAATTTTGCTTACTGTGAACAAATACTTAAGTAGTTATACCTATTTTTCCCTAGGGCAGCCCGGAGCGAGGGAAAATATTTGACAAATTGTGTAAACATTCTGTAATAATCGAAGAGAGCGACATAAATCGGGTAAGTTGAATGATTAGCCCTGTTAACAGCTAAAAACGTAACCCCTAGATCCCGTCCCTCTCGTTGAAATCGTTAAGGATAGTCAAAATTGACGGACACAGCCGCTATCGTGCAGAAACTACAAGCTTATCGCTGGGAAACATCCTCCTTAGCTCTGTTTGCCTTAAAAAAATCAGCATACAGGCACGGAATGTCGCACAAGTTTTTACCTAAAATGTCGGATGAATGCCCCCGCTACATTTTTCGACAAGATACTCAGCTTTGCGGGGGATGAAATCCGACCAGAATATCAACCGCGGAGCATCGGTTTAATTCCACCATCTGTGGGTAAACTGTGTTATAAATAACTTAGGCAAGGGTCGAGGATTGTTAGATGCTAGTCGTAGAAGCGAAGCTAAAAAACGGAACACCAGAGCAATATCACCGGCTCGATGAAGCTATCAGAACTTCTCAGTTTGTGCGTAATTCTTGTGTTCGTCATTGGCTGGACAATCAAGGGACAACCCGCAATGATCTCCAAAAACTTTGCGCGGTACTAGCTAACAATAAAGAAACACCTTGGGTTAATAAATTAAACTCTCAAGCTCGTCAATCTGCTGCTGATAGAGCTTGGCAATCAATTAGTACATTCTATAAAAATTGTCATGCTAAGATACCAGGGAAAAAGGGTTTTCCTCGGTTCAAAAAGCATAGCCGTTCCGTTGAGTACAAACTAACAGGCTACAAACTATCTGATGATCGACGTAAAATCAAGTTCACTGATGGCTTTAAAGCAGGAGAATTTGATTTATGGTGTAGTCAAAAAACCTTAGTTTATTATTCAGAGCAACAGATTAAACGGGTAAGAGTTATTAGACGTGCTGATGGTTATTATTGTCAGTTTTTGATTGACGTAGAACGGCAAGAATACCATAAACCAACGGGACAAATAACAGGAATTGACTTAGGGTTAAAGGAATTTTATACTGACGCTCAAGGCAATACTGTGGAAAATCCACGTTATTTAAGCAAGTCAGAAAAACGACTTAAAAAAGCACAAAGTAGATTATCAAAACGATTTCGTCAAGGAAAGAAACAGTCTAATAACTATCACAAGCAACGGGTAAAAGTAGCTAGGCTTCATCTTAAAGTATCAAGACAACGTAAAGACAAAGCAATTAAAGACGCTGTGGCGTTAGTCCAGTCTAATGATCTGGTAGTTTATGAAGCTTTAAAGGTAAGAAACTTAGTCAAAAACCGTAAGCTTGCCAAGTCAATTAGTGATGCTTCTTGGTATCAATTCACCGAATGGTTGAATTATTTTGCCAAGATTTATCGGATTGTCTGTATTGCTGTACCACCGCATTTCACTTCTCAAGATTGTTCAGTTTGTGGGACGAGAGTGCAAAAAACATTAAGCACTAGAACTCATCAATGTCCTAACTGTAAAACAGTCTTAGATAGGGATCATAATGCAGCAATAAATATTCTTAAAAAAGGGTTACAATATTTGGGAAATTATCTCAACGGTACTGTTGGGCAAACAGAAACCGACCCAAACGCCTTGGGAGAGTCCGGCCTCTGGATTCTTAATGGAGACATTGAGAATCTAAGCTGTCTCGTTGAACAAGGAATTTCTAACAGCAATGTGGAAAGAATCCCCCGTCACAGCGTAGCTTGACGGTGGGAGTATGTCAAATCACCCTATACTTGGAGGAATCCATCATGTCCGTTCGTCTATACGTTGGTAATTTACCCAAAGAATCCGTCGAGCGCGAAAAATTACAGGCGCTTTTTGCCGATGAAGGGGATACGATCGCCACTAAAGTCATCAAAGATCGCAAAACTGGCAAATGTCGCGGTTTTGCCTTCGTTACCGTCCCTAGCGATGAACTAGCTGACCAGTTTATCGAAAAATACAACGGTCAATCCTTCATGGAAAACCCGATCAAAATCGAGAAAGCTCTCCCCCGCAGCAAGGGAGGTAAAGAAGAAGGAGAAGAAGCAGAAGGGCCGGAGGCCAGCGTAGAAACCCCGGAAAAAGTCGAAAGACCGACTCCGAAACCGACGACGGCAGCACCGCGCAAATCCAGTGGTGGCGGCGGCGGCGGCAAAAAACGCAAGGCTGACCGGGGTAGCAGCAGTACCCCGAAAGTTACCGGTGATGGTGACGCTTTACAGCCAGATCCCCGTTGGGCCAATGAATTGGCTAAACTCAAGGAAATGTTAGCAGCTCAGGCCACTAATCCCTAATTCCATTGACAAGAGGGCAAGGGATAGCCGATAACTAAGAGGTTCAAAACATCGCTTTTAGGAATGTGCATCATGACAGCAATCGATCCGATCATTATCATGAAACAGGAGGTCGGTAAGGCCGCCGCTAATCTAGTTCAATCTAATTCGGTCGTGGGATTGGGAACTGGTTCAACGACGGCCTATGCGATCGAGTATCTGGGCGCTAGACTGCAAAGCGGGGAAATCAGCAATATTGTCGGGGTTCCTACTTCTTTTCAAGCGCAAGTTTTGGCTAGGAAGTACGGAATTCCCCTCACTACCCTCGATGTCATCGCAAAGATGGATATCGCTATCGATGGGGCCGATGAGGTGGATCCCCAGAAAAACCTGATTAAGGGTGGCGGTGCTGCCCATACTCAGGAGAAAATTGTCGATAGTCTCGCCGATATTTTTGTCGTGGTGGTGGATGGCAATAAGCTGGTAGATAAGTTGGGATCGACTTTTCTTTTGCCGGTGGAAGTGTTACCCATGGCCATGACTCCGGTGATGCGAAAATTGGAGGCACTCGGTGGTAAACCTTCTCTCCGCATGGGAGTGAAAAAAGCTGGCCCCGTGGTGACAGATCAAGGCAATTTAGTTATCGATGTTAAATTTGATAGTATCGATGATCCGGCTGATTTGGAAAGAACTATTAATAATATACCGGGGGTTTTAGAAAATGGTTTATTTGTCGGGGTTGCTGATCTGATTCTCGTCGGTGAAATTATCGACGGTAAGCCAGTAGTCCGCGAGATTAGGTAGGATTAATTATTCTTAATCTAACAGTGAAACAGGCCGCAGGCCTGTTTTATTATTATGGGTGTGTACAGACAAGGAGCAAAATAAGCTAGGTTTTACCGGACACATCGTTAGTGGGAATCGAGTCAATCAGAATTCCCTAAAGCTTGGGAAGGGAGTTGATATCAGGATGACTACACGAGATATCCCCAAAAGCGACAACCCAATCACGGTCTGCTTTTCTCATCTATACTAATAAAAATAGTTCGATAGCTGAAGTGGATATATTCGTTGCTAATTCAGTTTTATCGAGAAACTATGGGAGAATTAAAATCATTTCTATTCCAGTAAATTCCCTGACCAAAAAAATTTTCAGCTTCGATATGATGTTGTGTAGATTTCTATGATTAATTACCTATATGAACAGAAATAATGACAGACAATACCTAAGATTATTGTCAATATCTCACTACATTGTGGGAGGAATAATTGGTGCTGGCCCTCTTTTTTTAATTCTTTTTTTCTCTTGCCTTTTCTTGCTTCAATTTTTTATAATGGCTTTCCCTCAACCATACCCAATGCCGTCGGAAGAGTTACCCATCCGAGTTCTATTAGACTTTCTAAAAGGTTTAACAATAACACTGCTAGGAGCAGCTTTAGCGATTTCTACGATTCTTTCGGGTAGATTTCTCAGCCGCCACGAGAAATACTGGTTTTCTTTTGTGATAGCTTGCATCCTCTGCTTATTCATCCCGTTGGGTACCATTCTCGGGGTCTTCACAATTATCGTCCTTTCCCGCCAATCGGTTAAGGAGCTATACCGACTTTCTAACGGCAATAATTTAGCCAGCAATCAGGAAGACCAGGATTGACAGCAATGGATGACCTAAACCCCCTCAAACTGATTAGCAGAAGCCTTTTCCTTTAGTAACTGGCAGAATTGGGGACTAAGGGTTTTGTTTCTTTTTACCGAACAAGTCGCTTTATGCTAGACTGCTGAGGTGACTAGAGAGTGGAGAGATAGGGAGAAAAAACCTGATAACTGATAACTGAATAGGGCTGGAGGCTGGTGGCTATAGGCTAATAAAAAATCTGTCCCTTTTTGACAGAAAATATCTGGGAAGATTGCAACCAGCGAGACTCAAAAGAACTGAGATGAGTCGTGGTAATTAAAGTTTGAAAACGGTCTTCGATCGCATCTAATAATTGATTTTGTCGCTCGATATCTAATTCCGCTAAAACATCATCGAGGAGTAGTAGGGGAGGTTCCCCGATAATCTGCTCTAATAACTGTAATTCCGCTAATTTCAAGGCTAAAACTAAGGTTCTTTGTTGTCCTTGGGAACCGTAGGATTTAGCGGGGTTTTGGTTAATTAAAAAATCCACTTCATCCCGGTGGGGACCGACTACCGATGTCCCTAGCTGTTTCTCTGCCAGACGACGGGTTTCAATCTTATCTAAAAAAGCCCTTTGTACCCCATTGACATCATCTTCTAGCCAAGGCACATTGGGAACATATTGTAATTCTAAAAATTCCGTTTTTCCGCTAATACTTTCGTGCCATTTTTGGGCTAAAGGAATTAATCTTTGCAGGACTCGCGCCCTTCTTCTCGTTACTCTTGAACCAGTTTCTGCTAGTTGTAAATCCCAGAGTTTTAGCTGGGATAAATCCCCATAAACTTTTCCCTCTAATTCCTGTTTACGAATCTCTTTTAAGAGGGCATTTCTTTGTCGTAAAACCTGATTATATTGCTGTAAAATATGAACGTATAGGGGTTCTAATTGAATTAATAAAGTATCTAACCAATCTCGGCGAGCTTCCGGACCACCGCGCACTAAATCCAGATCGAGACTAGAAAATTGTACCGCATTAATCACGCCCAAAAAATCGAGATGACGGCGCAGAGGTTGACGGTCACGGATCACGGTGCGACGACCAGAAGAACGGAGAATTAAACTTAATTCTGATGCCCCATAAAGACGATTAACCCTAGCAAAAATTCTCGCCTCCGAGTCCGATTCTAGCACCAGATCCCGATCCTTGCTGACTCGATGGCTCTTGAGAGTGGCCAAAAGTTCGATCGCTTCTAGTAAATTGGATTTTCCCTGAGCATTATTGCCCAATAATATTGTTTTTTGGGACTCGAATTTTAGCAACTGTTCGGCATAATTTCTAAAACTGTGAAGGTGCAGGTGTTCGAGATACATTGCAAGTTGGGGGTTAAGTGTTGGGGTGTGGGGAGAAAACAACTGATAACTGATAACTGATCACTGATAATGGCAGCGGTTGAGGGTTAAGTGAATTTGCTATAATTCCCCTTGACAATCAATATTCTATAGTAGCTTTTACTTTGAAAATTCCTTTTTTGCCTTTAAAACAGATTGAAAGTCTCTATAAGCTGGCTTTGATTGCTATACTCGCTTTTGATGCTTCTGTCTCTCTCGCAGGACAATTTCCCGACGGCAGAATATTTTTTGAGAGTTCTCCCACTCTGGTTAATTTCTTCGCTACTTTCCAATCCGTGCGTGCTTGGGGAGCAAAATACTATCTTACCATCGCTCTGCCGCCGTCTCTCGGGGCGCCCTTGGGCAAAGTAACTATACAACAGCAACCTAATATTCAAACTATTGCTTTTTTTGTTGATCAAACCTTTGCTTTTCTTGGCGATCGCAATCAGCGAGGCGAAAAATTAACCCTAAAATCCACTACTTTTGACCCCAATACTCAGACGATTACGGTCATTTTTGATCCTCCTGTCCCCCCCGGTAATACCGTTTCCATCGGTCTGAAACCAGTACGAAATCCCGATTATGGTGGTGTCTATCAGTTTGGAATTACTGCTTATCCCCCCGGGGACAATTCTCCCGGATTAGCTCTAGGAGTCGGACGTTTAACAATTTACGATGCTGGCGATCGTTGGTAGGCTGTTCTGCGTCTAAAAACAGTGAGCAGTGAGCAGTAAAAAGACAGTAGGAAACCTCAGTTCCCTGACTTCGTTGTCCATTTGAGGTCAAGGATTAAGCGTTTGCTTGACCCAAATTCGGAATTGTTTTAATGCCATGGCACTACCGATTTTTTGACTATTTTGTAGCGTTTCTGGAATTTTTTCTATTAGATTAAATTGAGAAAATATTCGGCTTTGGGAAGATTCAACATATTCTGATCCTTGCAAAACACTGATTTCCAGTCTCTCTCCATTATATCGCCACAATTCAGGAACACCCAATCGCTCATAATTATTAAATCGGGTTCGCTTAGTAATATCAATTTCAATTGCTAAATCGGGAGGGGGATCAATGGCCAAATCAAGGCGCTTTTTTCCCCTGACAGCAGCACAATTTTCGATATAAAAAGACTCATCTGGTTCTATTCCTTGATCCATTTGTTGATTTTTAAAGGTTGTTGATCCGGCGGGTTCATAGTCTAACCCTAATTCATCTAGGAGAACTTTAACCAAATCCCCGATTAAAACTTTGGTATTTTCATGAATAAAAAGAGGAGTCATTGCTTCTAAAGTTCCCTGACTATAAGATAGACGAATTGACCGTCGATCTCCCAATTCGTCAAGAATTGTTTCATAATCTTGCCAAGTGAGTGAAGTTAACAACAGGCGATCGCCTGGAGTAACAGTTAGTTGTTTTAATGCTAATAACATCAGAATTTGTCGGCTCAGTTGTTATAATTGGGCGGTTTAGTCAGTATTTAACTTTTTTCTACCTTAGATTATATTATATAGCCGTTTTCATCAGAATGAGGCATGGGCAAGGGGCTTAAACTCTTTGTTGGTAAAACTTGTCGATACCTCAGTAACGTGAAAAGCTCTATATGCAAACTGAAAACTCAAATCTGATCACTGATCAAGGAGAACTTCCCACCTTACCCTTGATACCAAATCCGTTGAGTAACGCACAGAAAACGGGTTTCTCGGAGAAACCCGTTTTCTACTCATGCAAGGGGCAAGAGGAGAAATAGATAATCAGCCTTTAATAACTGGATTTAGTATGAGATAACGGCCTCAACTTTCCCGTCTGAGTTTTAGAAAAATTTAACTTTATTCAATCCATGAACATCTGTTCAGGTGTTATACTAAAGTCAGTAAAGAAGTTCAGAGGTAGTAACCATGATCGCTGTCACCATGATGAAATGTGCTTGTGAATCCTGTTTGTGTGTAGTATCGATCGCCGATGCCATCAAAAAAAACGATCAATACTACTGTTCCCAAGCTTGTGCCAATGGTCACGTTAACGAGAACGAGAAAGGCTGTGGACATAAGGGCTGTGGTTGCGTTTAAATTTAGTTATTGGGGAGAAGGGGACAAGTATCGGCATGGAAGATTCGATCGATACCTCCCTTTCTCAACTTTCCCTTAATAACCGATCAGGAAAAAATATGGCCCTAGAGAAAATAGCACCGGTTTGTGGGGAATCCCATCACCAAGGGGGGAAATTCCAGCACTTGCAGGGATTAGAACTAGAAAAAGCCCAAAAAATGGCCGAATTTTTCAGCCTTTTGGGGGATGCCAACCGCCTCAGAATACTGTCGCTTTTAGCCAAACAAGAATTATGTGTTTGTGACTTAGCCGACGACTTAGGGATGAGTGAATCGGCCGTATCGCACCAGTTAAGAACCCTAAGAGCCTTAAGATTAGTTAAATACCAAAAACAGGGACGGAGAGTCTTTTATCGCCTTGCCGATCATCATGTTCTTGACCTTTATTACGCGGTCTCGGAACATTTGGAAGAGCCAGCGGACGAGGACTAAAACAGTCCCAAAGCGGGTAAAACAAACTGTAAGAGCAGAGAACCAATCCCCTGCACCATTTGGTCTAATTGAGCGTTGCCACCACCTTGTTCTCGCGGTTTTAGGGCGATTTCCATGCCTTTAATAAAATTCTCTGCCGCTTCGTAACCGGGGGTATTACCTTGTCGTTCAAAGAGAGTCGAAGCCATTTGAGCGTCCTGGGCCGCTAGAGCATTTTGTCCCAGACGATAGTGAGCCATGGCCCGGGCCAGATAAGCTGGAGCATATTCTGGGTTGATTGTCAAGGCCTTATTAAAATTTTCTATAGCAGCGCTGGTGCGTCCCTGTTTTCCCTCCACCATTCCTAGTCCGTAGAATAGTTCAGGAGTACCGGCACTACTGGGAATTCCCACCGCACCCTGCACGTATGCAGTGTCTAGTTTGGTGTTGTCGAGGTTAGCATTGTTGAGATAAGCGCCTCTTAAATCCGCACCCGTCAAGATTGCCCCGCTTAAGTTGGCTGCAGTCAGATTAGCACCAAAAAGAGAGGCTCCAGTTAAATTTGCCCCACTCAGATCCGCCCCACTTAAATTAGCTTGACTAAGATTGGCCCCGACGAGATTGGCCCCATTTAATTTTGCCCCGACTAGATTCGATTGCACTAACCCCGAACCGCTCAGATCGCATTGGGGACATTTTCGGGTGGATAATAATTGCTGTAGGTGGTTTAAATCTTCCGTCTGACCAACTAGGGACAAGTTAAGGGGAAGACTGAGGACGAGGGTTAGGGCGATCAATTTGTACATAGTTTAAAAATAACTCTATTTATTATTACTGATAATACCCATTTGATCGGGGCTAATCGCTGAACTAGATTCTGCTTGAGAAATCAGCCCTTGTCAACTAAAATAGAAGATAGAGGCTCTTAACGTCAGAAAAAGCGACAAAATCGTAGTTTGTTACCTTTTCAACAGCAGGTTTTTTAGAGGAATTTCCCTATCTTATAATGACTACTCTACACGGTAATTGGCTGATTCGTTCGCAGGATAGTGTTTTTTTTCTTTGGGGTGAACAGTGGCAAGGGAAGGAATTAAGTGAAACAAAGGAAAATCATCCTTTTTGTCTAGAATCTGGGGCATTAGCCCAATTTATCCAGAAATTTTCTCCTCAGCTTGACCGCTATTCTCCAGAATCAATCAAGCTCAGTTTACCTAGTTATTCCCCCCCAAGGAAAAAATATTTTTTACCGCTGCTGTCGGGGCAAATTCTCGAACCCACAGCTAAATCCTTGTCTTGGCAACCATGGCAGGTATCGGGATTAACTTTTTCTGCGGGAATGATAGTGCGGTTATGGGAGAAATTACCCCTAGCTAAGGCCGAATTTATCGGCAATGATCTACGATTTTGGCTGTATTTGCACCGTTGGAGTTTAGATTTATTAGCAAGGGGGAAATTTTTAGCGGGAATAAATCAGGGTGAAAGTTGCTGGTATCCCCTGCTGGATAGTACCATCGATCGCACTCGTTTAGCTAAGTTTATCCAAACCATCCCCCCAGTCTGTCTTGCCTATCAAGAAAATAGCGAACCACAAACAATTATTCTCGATTGCTTAAAAAATATTGTCGATGCTCGTTTGCGACAAAAGATAGATAGTACTGTTAATATTTCCCCCTCATTGATGGTGAAACCCTGGCTACAATCTTTAAGCGGTGATCATCATGAGATTGCCTTAGAAGCCAAGAATTTACAGCGTCTAGAAAATGCTTATAATAACTGGGTGTTTCCTATCCAAGAAAGTTTAGTTAATGGCAATAATCGCCAATTAATCGAGAATCAATACCGTGTCTGTTTATGTTTACAACCTCCCAGTCTAGGAACAGCGTGGAAACTCACCTATTATTTACAAGCGTTAGATGATCCCGAATTTCTCATTAGTGCCAAGTTGATTTGGTTAGAGGGGAAAGAAAGTTATCATAGTTATCAAAGAGTTGTCAATAATCCCCAGGAAATTCTCTTAAAAGGATTGGGATTAGCATCGCGATTGTACGAACCGATTAGAATTAGTTTAGAGCAAAGACACCCAGAGGAATGTTCTCTTGATTCGATCGAAGTTTATCAGTTTATTCGCTCGATCGCTTGGCAATTGCAAGAGCAGGGATTAGGGGTAATTTTGCCAACGGGTTTAACTGCTGGTAGTAATGAACAAAGATTAGGAATTAAGATTGCTGCCAGTGTAACTCCCAAAAAAGGAGAAAGATTAAGTTTAACCAGTTTATTAAACTTTCAGCTTAAATTAGTGGTAGGGGAACAGGAAATATCGAACAAAGATTTTGATAGGTTATTAGAGAAAAAATCGCCAGTGGTGGAAGTGGGGGGCAAATGGTTAATCCTACAACCTAGCGATGTTAAAGCAGCTCAGGCAATTTTAAATAATACCATCACTCCCCTGAATCTCTCGGTGGAAGATGCTCTGCGCTTGAGTTCAGGAGATAATAATCTAATTGCTAAACTGCCGGTAGTCAATTTCCAAGCGGAGGGAGCATTAAAGGAATTAATTGATAATTTAAATAACAATCAAGGGATTCAATTAATCAACCCACCGCGGGAATTTCGGGGAGAATTACGTCCCTATCAACTCAAGGGAGTTAGTTGGTTAGCTTTCCTAGAAAAGTGGGGTTTAGGTGCTTGTTTAGCCGATGATATGGGTTTAGGAAAAACCCCGCAATTAATCGCTTTTTTACTAGCATTAAAAGAAGAGGATATGTTAGTTAATCCCGTGTTAGTGGTTGCTCCCACTTCCGTGGTTAATAACTGGGAACATGAGTTAAGAAAATTCGCTCCCATCCTGGCTGTTTTTGTGCATCATGGCGAAAAAAGATTAAAAGGTCAAGCTTTTGCTCAAGCGGTAAAAAATCAATCGGTTGTTATTACCAGTTATCCTTTAATCTATCGCGATCTGTCCAGTTTAGAAGCAGTACAATGGCAAGGTTTAGTTTTAGATGAAGCTCAAAATATTAAGAATTCTACGGCTAAACAATCCCAAGCAGTGCGAAAAATACCCGCAGGATTTCGCATTGCCTTAACGGGAACTCCCGTAGAAAATCGCCTGACAGAATTATGGTCAATTTTGGATTTTCTCAATCCCAATTTTTTAGGAACTCAAGCCTTTTTTCAGCGTCGTTTTGCTATTCCCATTGAAAAATACGGCGATCAAGAATCCCTGCATAATTTGCGTTCTCTTGTCCGTCCTTTTATTTTAAGGAGATTAAAAACCGATAAAACTATTATTGAAGATTTACCAGAAAAACAGGAAATGAATGTCCTGTGTGGTTTATCGAAAGAACAGGGACAACTTTATCAACAATTAGTCGAGAAAACGCTCCAAAAAATTGAAGAAACCCAAGGAATTCAGAGACATGGATTAATTTTAACCTTACTAATGCAACTCAAACAAATTTGTAATCATCCCGCTCATTTTTTGAAAGAAAATAGTTTAGAAACCAGTCAAAGATCGGGTAAATTATTACGCTTAGAAGCCATGGTAGAGGAAGTGATAGCAGAAGGCGATCGAGCTTTAATTTTTACACAATTTGCTGAGTGGGGAAAACTCCTACAAACCCATCTCCAGAAAAAATTAACCGAGGAAATATTATTTCTCTCTGGTTCTACCAAAACAAAAGATCGGGTAGAAATGATCGAGCGCTTTCAAAATGATCCCCAAGGACCAAAGATTTTTATTCTCTCCCTGAAAGCAGGGGGAACAGGATTAAATTTAACCCGCGCTAATCACGTTTTTCATATCGATCGTTGGTGGAATCCGGCCGTAGAAAATCAGGCCACCGATCGCGCTTTTCGCATCGGACAAAAACGCAATGTTCAGGTACATAAATTCATCTGTACGGGAACCCTAGAGGAACGCATTAATGAGATGATCGAAAGCAAAAAACAATTAGCGGAACAAACCGTAGATGCTGGGGAAAATTGGTTAACCGAATTAGATACCGATCGCCTGCGAGATTTATTATTATTAGATCGATCGGCAATTATTGATGAAGAAGAAACCGATTAGAAGCGAACCACCTGATAAACCGTGGAACCATTCTCAAACAGAGGCTGATAGTAGATACCGCTGCAATTGTAATAAAGCGTATTGTCAGCCGTAATTGTGGTGCAGCCGTCTGGGATATAGGTGACAATTGCGCCGATGGGAGGGGCCACCACCGTGTAGGAACTGCCGCTAGGTTGAAGATAGATGCCGTCCGAGTAAATGTAGGAAGTAGAACCCACATAGACGGTATTGTAGTAGGGGGGGAGAGTGGCGATCGCTGAACCGATGACTAAGCCGGTGGTCAAACCCACCCAACCCCAACCCGGGGGGACGTAATAACCGCCACCGTACCAACCGCCACCACGCCAGTAACCGTTGCGATTATCGTCAACAAAGTTCTGACGGTTCTGTTGGCGATCGCTAACCTGCTGCTGCCGTTCCCCCTGTCTTTCCGTGCGTTCCCCTTGACGGATATCGGTTCTTTCGCTGCGTTCCCCTTGACGTTCCCCCTGTCTTTCCGTGCGTTCCCCTTGACGGTTTTGTTGACTGGTTTGCCGTTCCCCCTGTCTTGCGCTGCGTTCCCCTTGACGGTTTTGTTGACTGGTTTGCCGTTCTCCCTGTCTTGCGCTGCGTTCCCCTTGACGGTTTTGTTGACTGGTTTGCCGTTCACCCTGTCTTCCAGAAAAATCTCTAGAGGGTTGGGAACGATTACTAAAATTCCCTCGGTTTTGCAGATCACTACTGCGGTTGACCCGTGGGGAAGCTCCACCACCCCCACGACTACCACCACCACCGCCACGACTACCGCCACCACCGCCACCGCGAGCGTCCACATAATCCGTTACCAGTAAACTTGTACCCAAGAGGAGGGCGGCAAGAACACATAAGTTTTGACGTAAAGATCTTTTCATAGCCCAGACTCCTTGATTTTTTTATCTTCCCAGATTATTTTCTGCAAGCGTTCGACGGTTTCTGGTGCAAAAAAAACGCTCTCCTGTTTCTACACAAACTCTGGCGGGAACATTTTCTATAATAAATCTGGGTTGGGTTCATAATTAATATCGCTCTTCTGGGACTTTTGAGAATGTCCCTGTCAGAACAGAATCGGCTTAATTCTTCTGAGAACATCCTGGAGCAACTGTTCTGGACACTTGCCGATAAAGCTCGCTTTTCTCGCTCGGAAGTCCAACGATCGCAGCTGATCTACCATGATAACTCCTGTCACTGCCTCTCCATCTGGAATCTTGACGTAGAAAGGGTTCTGGCGTTGCGTATTGCTCACCGGACAGACAAAGGCAAAACCAATCTTGCGATTAAAATCAATATGGCTTACCACCAGTGCTGGACGATTACCCATTTGCTCATGTCCAATTTGTGGGTCGAAGCTCAACCGCAGGAAATCTCCACGTTCTGGAATGTATGTCACCAAACCTCCTCTCCCATTGGCCGTCCCCAATCCACTTCCGGCTCCGGTGATTCAACAACCTCAGCCAGTAGTTCTTCGAGGCTTAACTCAGGCAAGGCTTGAATTAGCTCAATTACTAGCTTTCCGTTTTCCACAGAACATTCAACAACGTCCTTAGGATTGAGGTTCAGTGCCTCCACCGCATACTTGGGAATCCGAATCGCTAAAGAATTACCCCAGCGTCCAATCTGCGACTTCATGATCCCACCTCGAATTCGTTAGATATTCAAAGTATATCAAAACGCTGATTTAGGGGAATACCGACGAGCGATCGCATTTGATGAACGGGCTTTACGGCTGGGATTGATTATCCCTAGGGGGTAGAAGTTCGATAGGGATCGATTCTGACCCCGGTTGGAAAGTGAAAGTATCGGCGGGTGTACTAGGCTTAAAATTCCAATCGGATAATATTGCCGTGTACTGGGGTGAACCGGGTAGAGTTTTATAGGTAATAATCGCTTTCCTCAGTAGGGGGGTGGCATCCTGCGTGACCCAGATTTGATAATCGCGATCGCTACCGATCAGCAGCAGGTGATACATCGGTTCGCGGTTGACCATGTCGTTGCCGATAAAAATAATTTGCTTGACATCGGCCATTAGCTCTGCACAGGGATCGTTCGCTGCCAGATTTGACATGGGAATGCTGATCCCGTACCTTTGCTCTACTTGGTCTAAGGCTTCATCTAGAGTATTCGGCGCCGGTTTTGTAACGTATAGATCCCGTTCCAGATCCGCAAGGGTGAAGGTTTTACCATCGTAAAAAAAGCGGGTAACTCGTTCATCTCCAGTGTAGTCCGAGCGCAGGCGATCGGGTTTCTCTACCCAGATGTTTTGATAGGCGCTGTACTGAACTTTCGCCCCGGAGTCGAGTACATCGTCATAGGTGACATCCATATTGACGGTGAACGATCGCTGTTTGGTTAAATTAGCACAGAGTTGCTCGATCACCTGTTCCGCCGTTTTTGGGCGGATTTCCTGGGATAGAGTCGGTATTTCCGCCAAGACTCCTGCGGCAGTGACCCAAGGCAAAAGTAAAGAAAGAATCGGGATAAAGCGACGCATAATCATCTAATATTCTCCAAGGCGATGGATTGTTTTGGTTAACGACCATTGTGTAAACTGACTAAACGAGCGATAAAAACGGCGGGATAGAGAACTCCAGTCATTCCTTCTAAATTGGCCAGAACTCTAGCGATTTTACTGGTAGGAACTATATCACCGTAGCCAACCGTGGCCAGGGTAGTAAAACTGAAATGAATTATATCCGCCTGGTTGACGGTTTTAGCGGCGGAGCTAAAGGCATCGGGGTCGAAAATCTGAACAATACTATAAGCGGATGCCCAGAAAAATCCTAGGAGAAAATAGACACAAATTCCCCCTTTGATGATATCGGATGTTACCTGTTCGGCGAGAATTAATTCTCGTAAAATCGAGTACACGCATAAACTAATAAAAGCGAGAGAAATTAATGTACTAGACAGATCGAACCAACCGGTTAAATCGCTATAAAGAGGGATAATCGTGCCGAATGCTCGCAGGAGGAGGGCAATTACAAACAGACCGATATTACATCTTAAAGCCAATTTACTGCGGTCAATCTGATAGACGGCGATGATCAGGGAGAGGGAGAAGAAAAAGAAAATCAGCCAATCTCCCAGGGGTAGATATACTAAAAATGGGTAAATAATGTAGAGCAAGACTAGATTTGCCAGCAGCCGATTGTATTTATTTTCTGTTGCCCGCGTCAATTGACGGAATTTCATAGCAGCGAACCTTTAATTGGTAATATCTCCTCCTGCTAATCAATTTTAAGGGTATTTATCTCCTATCTTCTTTCTGAATTTTCTTGCTTGAATAAACAGCGAGTTTGTATCTATTAGCCTCTAGAAGACTATTATAGAAGCTTGGCAAGAGCGATCGCTATCAAAAAATGGCAAACTTAGACTTATAGATAGAACTTTTCGGTAATTTTTTTATTAAGAATTGACCATAAATTTGAAAAAATATTGCGGATAACGAGAAACCCCTATTTCTTTCAATCAAAGAAAAAAGTCAGAGTCTGACGTTATTAACCCATAAAAGCCAAAAAACTCTACAATTAAGATTGGTGAGGTATAATGCCTATTGACAAGAGAATAACTCTTAATAATACTTAATAATTTTTAATAATTACGCTATCCTAAATCAGACAAAATGGATATCAATTTACAGCCCCTGATCAAGACTATTCCTTTTCACGATATCGATGAACTAGGGTCGCAGATGAGAGCTTTTCGTTGGGATATGATTCATCGACCGATCGAGGCGGGAACTTTCGAGGGGGAACTGTTCGTAGCTCAAGTCGGGGGCATACAATTCGCCCGACCGATTTACAATCGAGGAATTCGTTCTCAAGGGGATTCTCCTCCCGGCACAATCACCGTCGGCATACCCTTGTCCACACCCCAGGTGTTCAAGTGGCACGGGTATTCCTTGTCGTCGAATTCCGCTCTCTTGCAGAAAAGTTCCAGAGGAATCGATATGCTTCGCTCGGGAAACTTCCCCCTCGCTCTGGTTACTATCGATATCGATTCTCTGTTTTCCCGGGCCGAACAAACCGATCGGCCCGGGGTAGCATCTTTAATTACGGATTCAACCCTTGCAATTCAACCAGAGCCGACTGTCCTGAGACGATTCCGCTCTCATTTAAGATATATTTTTGAGCTTTTCTGGAGACAATCCCAGACAATTCTACAGCCAGCTATGCAATCGCTGATCCGAGAGGATTTTATCTCTCTGGTTCTAGATGTACTCGATTCCCATCAAAATGATCCGCCGCTGCGCCCTTCCATACGATATCCCTACATTAAGCGAGCAGAGGAGATCTTACTGGACAATCTCGATCGCCCCCTCTCGATCCTCGATCTCTGTCAAGAACTGCACATTAGTGAACGTACCCTCCGTTACGGTTTTCAGGAATGTTTTGGCCTGGGACCTGCGACTTATCTCAAAATTCAACGTCTTAACGGGGTACGACGACAACTAAAAGCCTCTGCGGGTAAAGGAATTACCGTTAGTGCGATCGCCCTACAGTGGGGATTCTGGCACATGGGTCAATTTGCCAAAGATTATAAGAAAATGTTCGGTGAGTGTCCGTCGGCAACTTTGCGAGATAATTCTTAATAAAATAAAAGTTAGATTTGCCGAATTTTGATAGTTTCTCTGAGCCTGCCAAAGTTAAATATTAGTAGTAAATATTGAATTCTAGCTTTCTTGGGTATGTGAGCGGGGTTTGTGTTTGGTTCGGAGAGTAAAAACGAGGAGCAATTCCCTGAAAATCTCACGGGTTGACGCACAAAAATTAACCCCAGAAGAAACAGGAGAACTCGCTCCACTGCGAGCGATCATGACCAAGTCCCGCGCCCCGAATTGAATTAGTGAGAACTGTTGATTCATGAATCAACCTACGTTGGTCACGGAAAAAGTCAGGGCGGGACAATTAAGGCTTAATTATCTTTAATCGTCCCCGAAGAGCCAATTTTATACCATTTTTCATAAGTAATGACAGAGATGGTTAATCGCCCTAACCCCCCACCCCCCCAACCCCCCCGACGTCGGGGGGGCAAGGGGGGGTAAGATACCTGCCAAGAATAAAGAAAAATGGTATTAGAAAAAGTTAACGGGAAGAACTATCATGTTGACAAAAACTTTCAGCCTTCTCTCGGTCGTTTTAATCCTGGGACTGACCTCGATCGGGGTTGTTGCCGCTACTAAAGATAAGGCTACCGAACTTCCGAAAAACTGTCAGTACCTCAAGGAAGTAGCCACTAATCAGACCCAGATCCGCAAACAGATCGATGCCATAGGAAAGAATAACTTTAACACCGATTTCGCCGTTCCCTCGGGGGTGAAATTTGCGTCTTTTAAGGGGGTAATGGTTCCCGAAAACGATGGCAAATACGGAGTGACGATCAATCTCAAATATGCCGATAATTCAGTCAATAGTGCCTTCCAGAAAAATGTCGAAATGAAACGGGGTGAAACCTATTCTTTACCCTTCCAATCACCCACGGGTAGACAGCCCTATCAGATTAATTTTAATATTAACGGAGCGAATAATAACGCCTACACGATCGCGGTAATGGCCTGTAAATAGGGTCTGCTGAAAAAGTTTTTCCTGGGGGTAGTAGCCGGTCGTCGGTCGTCGGTCGTCAGTAGCCGGTCGTTTCAGGCTTTGTTGCCCTTGGTTTTTGTACCAAGCGATGTACTACAAGGAGAATAATGCAAGGTTTTTGAGGGTTCCAATCCGATTTTCTAGCACTAACATCGGATTTTAACAGGTCAAAAGCCTTATTTTCAAAGGGTTTTACCATTATTCAGCCAGCTCTAAATAGCGATCGCTCTTATTGATAACCCTCTGGAGAGGCGATCAAAAAGGCGATCACTGGCCGACAGGAAAGTTTTCCCCCAGGGCTAAAGGTCGAGGTAGCTTTTGAATGGAAAGTCCCACAAAAAAGACATTCCCACTCACGGATATTTAACGCTTTCTTGCCACCAATATTCCCACAACGCCGAACTTCGATGACAGGAGAAGAGTGAGGATGGCGACTCGATTAAATTTTTGGTAGTTATTCAGACTTCAAGCAGATTTTTTAAAAAAGAAACGACCAATCTGTCTAAACCTACCTTAGTTACTGATTACTTTGGTAACTGAACTCCACCCTTTCACCATTTCATCTCTAATTTTTCCAAGTCTGTGTCTCCAAGTGTAAGGGCGATGGACAATACATCTCCTTAGATAAGGTATCCAGGCTCTTAGTTTATTAGGCTCTGAATTAACAAGAGCAGCGATTTTTTCAATGTTACTAGAGTATGCGTGCAGTATTTTTACAGGTTCTTGAAGAGTATTAATAAAGCAAAATCTGGTGTTCCATTCAGTGGATAAAGGATAGAATCTTGAAGGGGAGGACATTAAGGCTTCCGTACATGAGGTTTGATCGCTTTCTCGCAGATAAGGATTTTGAGATAACTTTTCAGAATAAATCCTCACCCACTCTTGAAAAAGATAATTATTTACTTCATTTTTCTTAAAAAAGATAACTCCAGTATTCACGGGTTTACAGTCAATTTTATCCCCAGAGGATAGAGTAGGATAGTGAGTATCGGGGGGATCTAGAGTCATGGATATATCAAAGTAATCTAAGATAGCGAAACCCGATTCGATATCACTGATAAAAAAGGTATCAGTATCAACAAATAGAGTTCTTTGATAGGGAGATAAGGTATATAAATATTTAGTTTTAAATAATAGACCTCTTGCATAATTTTTTTATGGTATAATGGAGGGTTTTGCTTTTTTCTCAATTCTTAGATTGAAGTGGAAAAAAGAATAAAATGTGATCTTAGGTCAGGAAATCATCTATAATTTTGCTATGTTTATTAGCAAAATTATGGATTA
>NZ_JACJQV010000129.1 GCF_014696875.1 Microcystis wesenbergii FACHB-1317
CTTAAGAAATCTCGGCAAATTCCGTCTTCTACTTTCAAAGGTTATCGGTTGCGGGAAAAGAGCGGCCAGTTTCTCTAGTTGGACTATCCGATGACTTTGTAAGAGCAGGATTAGGAGCTGTAAGGTCAAATAGCTCGCCTCGCTAAGGTTCGCCTGTAAACAAGCCTGATAGAATGAAGGTAACATTTTAAAATTTTGAGTGGTTGTCCTAACCACTCTATTTCTTTAGGGGGTCGTTTGGCTAGACCCCCCGCTCTATCTAGCTTGTAGCCCCTCTGTCACCCCTTGAAGCTAAATTGTCCTTTGCCATGCTTCGATTAAACTGCCTGACGTGACCCCTAGTCCACTGACTGACAGTCACAATAGAAAAACAAAAAAATGAGCCAGATTTTTCTGACTCATTACAGCTAAGATTTCAGGTAATTAACCTAACAACGCTTTTGCCTTCGCTACCACGTTATCCACGGTAAAACCAAACTTCTCTAGAATCACACCTCCTGGAGCAGAAGCGCCGAAGGTATCAACCCCCAACACATCCCCCTCATCGGTGATGTAACGATGCCAACCCATGGTTGAACCCGCTTCCACTGCGAGACGTTTTTTCACTGCTTTCGGCAGTACCGATTCTTTGTATTCTGCCGATTGTTCCTCGAATAGCTCCCAACAGGGCATAGAAACGACGCGAGCTTTAATTCCTGCTTCTTTTAACACCGCAGCCGCTTTATCGCAGAGATACAACTCGCCCCCCGTACCGATGAGAATGACATCGGGAGTACCTTCACAATCGGTGATAATATAAGCACCTTTAGCCACACCCGCAAGGGAAGTTCCTGCTAAATTGGGCAGATTTTGACGGGATAATGCTAGTAACGTCGGGCGCTTAGTTTCGCTCACCGCTACTTTATAAGCACCGGAAGTTTCCGTACCATCTCCCGGACGCATGACTAAGAGGTTAGGAATAGCGCGCAGAGAAGCAACGTGTTCCACGGGTTGGTGAGTCGGTCCATCTTCCCCTAGGGCAATGGAATCGTGAGTCATTACCCAGATGACGCGAGTTTCTGACAATGCCGATAAACGGATAGAATTCCGCATATAGTCGGTGAAAATCAGGAAAGTCGCCCCGTAGGGAATCAATCCCGTGTTATGGAGAGCAATACCGTTACAAATCGCCCCCATTGCGTGTTCCCTTACGCCAAAGTGAACGTTACGCTCCTGATAACTGCCTTTTTGGAAATTACCAAAATGCTCTAATTCGGTGTAGTTAGAGTGGGTTAAATCCGCCGAACCACCGATTAAACCGGGTAAAACCCCCGCAAGCGCATTTAAGCAGATTTCCGAGTGTTTACGACTAGCAAGCGCCTTATCTTCGGGTTTATAAACTGGTAAAGCTTGCTCCCAACCTTCCGGCAGTTGACCGGTGGTTAACTGTTCAAATAAAGCCGCTTCTGCGGGATATTTAGCCTGATATTCGTTAAATAACTTATTCCAGTCCGTTTCTGCCGTCGTTCCCTTGTCCACTGCTTGCCGGAAACGATTTAACACCTCATCGGGAACCACAAACGGCTCGTATTCCCAACCTAAGGCTTTCCGGGTTAACTCGATTTCTGTTGCTCCTAAGGCTGCCCCGTGAACATCGGCGGTATTAGACTTATTGGGGGAACCATAACCGATGGTGGTGGTGATTTTAATCATCGAGGGTTTATCGGTGACAGCTTTGGCAGCCGCGATCGCATTGGCAATGGCATCTAAATCGGTGTTACCATTCTCAACGTGCTGAACGTGCCAACCGTAGGCTTCAAAACGCTTGCTCACGTCTTCGGTAAAAGCGATATCGGTGGAACCATCGATCGAGATATGGTTATCATCGTAGAGAGCGATTAACTTGCCTAAACCCCAGTGACCGGCCAAAGAACAAGCTTCCCCGGAAATACCCTCCATATTGCAACCATCACCCAAAATCACATAGGTGTAATGGTCGATAATTTTGGCATCCGGTTTGTTGAAACGGGCCGCTAAATGGGCTTCTGCTAGGGCCAAACCGACACCATTGGCAATCCCTTGACCCAGGGGACCAGTGGTCACTTCTACCCCTTCCGTGACGAAATTTTCGGGGTGGCCGGGGGTTTTCGATTTCCACTGCCGGAATTGTTTAATTTCCTCGAGGGGAACGCTATCGTATCCCGTCAGGTACATCAAAGCGTACTGCAGCATACAACCGTGACCGGCGGAGAGAACAAAACGATCGCGATTGACCCATTGGGGGTTTTTCGGGTTAAAACGCAGGAATTGATCCCAGAGAACAAAGGCCATGGGAGCGGCTCCCATCGGCAGTCCGGGGTGTCCGGATTTAGCTTTTTCTACGGCATCCACCGCTAAAAAACGCACGGCATTAATACAAAGTTCTTCGAGGGATTGGGAGGCGACAACCATAATGTTTTTTAGAATGAACTACAAAAATAAGACCAGGTTAAAGAGGGAGCCACTCAAAGATTACTCTTTCAGGGGCATCGACTCAAGCATATTTTCTAAAAGCTAAGGTGACGTTATGGCCACCAAATCCAAAGGAGTTGGAAAGGGCAGCGTTAACTATCTGCTGACGACTTTCGTAGGGGACGTAATCGAGATCACAATCGGGGTCAGGATTGTCCAGGTTGAGCGTCGGGGGAATCCGATCATTAGCGATCGCCATGACCGTGGCCACGGCTTCAATACCGCCAGAACCACCTAAAAGGTGGCCTGTCATTGATTTGGTGGAACTGACGGGGATTTGGTAGGCCGATTCTCCTAAAGCTTTTTTAATTGCCTTGGTTTCCGTGGGATCATTGGCCCCCGTACTGGTCCCGTGGGCGTTGATATAGCTAATTTCCGCCGGAGTTAAACCGGCATCTTTGATCGCTAATTCGATCGCTCTGGTGGCCCCACGACCATCGGGAACCGGAGCCGTCATGTGATAGGCATCGCAAGTCAGACCATAACCGATCATTTCGGCGTAAATCCGCGCACCACGGGCTAAGGCCGTTTCTAATTCCTCTATAATCAAAATTCCTGCCCCTTCCCCCATGACAAAACCATCCCGATCCTTGTCAAAGGGACGACTGGCCCGGGTGGGGTCATCGTTGCGGGTGGACAGGGCCTTAGCGGAGGCAAAACCAGCCAATCCTAGGGGGGTAACGGCGGCTTCCGTCCCACCGCAGATCATCGCTTTGGCCAAACCCCTTTGTACTAGACGAAAAGCATCGCCGATGGCATTAGAACCGGCAGCACAAGCGGTCACGGTACAGTTACTCGGTCCCTTGGCCCCCGTGTGGATAGCGGTTAAACCAGCGGCCATATTGGCAATCATCATCGGGATCATGAAGGGACTACACCGGCTCGGACCTTTTGTCAAGTAAATTTCCTGTTGATCCTCCAGCACTTTTATGCCACCTACGCCCGTACCGATTAGTACACCTATATCATCGGCATTGAGAGCGTCGATAACTAATCGAGAATCTTGCAGCGCTTGCAAACTAGCGGCGACGGCAAATTGAGCGAAACGGTCCATGCGCTTTGCCTCTTTGCGCTCCACATATTCGTGGGGGTCAAAACCCCGCACTTCCCCAGCAATGCGACAAGCGTGACGGGAGGCATCAAAGTGGGTAATTAAACCAATGCCACTTTTGCCGTTGATTAAGCCTGTCCAATAGTCTGCTAGATTATTGCCGAGGGGAGTGATCGCACCCATCCCCGTGATGACAACCCTTTTTAATGGCAATTCTGTCATGTTTGTTCAAAAATAAGGGCAGATTTTGCCCCAGACATTTAATTCTAATTGTCAATTTTCCCGCAATAATTAGGCGGTTGCTCCTACTTTCTCGCTAATATGGTCAACAGCTTTGCCTACAGTGTCAATTTGTTCGGCCGCTTCGTCGGGAATTTCAATATCAAATTCTTCCTCTAAAGCCATCACTAACTCGACCACATCGAGGGAATCCGCTTGCAGATCGTTAGCAAAGCTTGCTTCGGGGGTAACTTTTTCCGGCTCTACTTCTAATTGTTCCACAACAACTTTTTTAACTCGATCGAAAATGTCTGCACTCATGGATGTCAATTTTTATCCGCTGGTTTACCTGACTCTAGCCTCTAGGGTCTGGGGAAATGGGGCGGTGTTACCATTTCCGACAATAAATTTCGGTTAGCTTTTTCACTGACCATTTTTCATCTTACTGGAAGTTGTTCCCCTCTTGATGAAGTTTTTTCGCGATCATCAGGGAAGTGAGGTGTGGGGTGTGGGGTGTGGGGAAGTGGGGTGTGACCCCCCCAACCCCCCCGACATCGGGGGGGCAGGGGGGGTGTGGGGTGTGGGGTGTGGAGTAGTGGGGTAGTGGGGTAGTGGAGCATTTGGATGAAATTTCCCTAAACCCCTAAATCCCTATCACCCCAAAACCCTATCACCCTGACTCCTATCTCCTGACGACCGAATAAAAAGCAAAAATATAACGGATAACTCCGAAATTCGGATAATAATCATCGGAAATTTTGGGTCTGAAACCCCGCCGTTCTAGGTTGGCTTTACGTTAGAATTAAAAGGCCAGTCTCGAAAACCAAGTGGACGGCGCAGCACCTTGAAAACTCGGCTTAGGGGGTTCCGACCAGAAAAGCTTGGCCGGGTAAAAAGTCGCGCGCAACAAGTACAAGAAGCGTTTAGCTGGAAACGTACCGTGGGACACACGGAATCGGGCTTCTGAAATGGGGCGAAAGTCTGTGGACTCTGTGTAAGACAGTACATGGTTTTTTAACTGTGGTATGCGACGGTGGTGGAAGCAGAAACTTAAATCGTGAGGTTTAGGAATCGCCGCACTTTTAGGGCGGCGAGGATGTCAAGGCTGACCATTACCCCAATTCTAGAATTTCCGTTTTTTAGGTTTTCTTGACTACTATTCGGCGGTAGCCAATCCGGTTTCGGTGCTGCCGGTGCTGCGACGACGGGTGAGAGTATTAAAGAGCATAATTCCGATCGCTTTGATTAGATTACCTTCCAACTCTTGGAACATTCTCATGTTCAGGCCAAAAGCGGCGTTAGCTTCGGTGACAATGCGATCAGCCATGGCTTGATCTACTGGTAACTCGTCGAGGGTTTGACGATAGTGGTTTTTATAGGCTTTTTCGTCGGGAATATCTTTAAAATCATAGAAAGCTGTGCCACCAGTTTCCAGATTCATCGCTTTTTCGGCGATTTTTTTCAAGATTTGCCCCCCAGACAGATCGCCGAGATAACGGGTATAGGAATGGGCAACTAATAATTCGGGTTCTGTTGTGGCGATTTCCCGAATCCGGTCAACGTAGGCCTGACCTGCGGGAGATAAAGCGATCTCGTTGCGCCAATTAGAACCATAATAAAAATATAAATCCTGTTCCAGCGCATTTTTGCGATTGAGTTCAGGAAAACAGATTTTAGAAACGACGGGATGACTGGAAAGTTTTTCCATCTCCTCCTCCATGGCCGAATAGACGAAGTAGAGGTTAGCCACCAGTTTGCGATAGGAAGTTTTTTCCACCACACCTTTGAGAAAACACTTGACAAAACCGACGTTTTCTGCCATTGTGTGGGATTTTTTCGTGCCTTCTCGCAGTTGAGTTGATAAATTAACGCTCATATTATGATCACCTGTTGGGATGAGTAGAATGGATCGGGTTCGTTACAGATGCTTACTAAAACCGCCTATTTTGGTAGATTAAACTGAATCGATCGCTAATTTTATTAAGAATTTTTACAGTGCCGCCGGGGGAGTTTAGGGGAGAAATTTAGCTCTAGCAGGACTTGACCGCCGGTTGAAGCCGGTATCCATCGAGATGGCGCAATTGTAAAGATTAAACCTCTTGCATAATTAATTTTTCAGGGTTCAAAAACGGCAAAAATAAGTATTAAATGGCATAAAGTGTGTAAATAGACCATTTAACTGATTATTATTCATTCTTAATTCTCCTGACTACTGACTACTGGCTACTGACTCCTAACCCTAACAACAATTTTTGGTTTTTACAAGAGGTCTATTAGTGAAAAACTGCTCCCTAGGTGATCTTTGGGCAGGAGAGGGTAGAATCTAGCACCAATATCAATTTTCGACCAACACTGTTTACACTTCTTAAAAATTCTTAACATTCAGGAGACTTATATCAGCAAAATTTCACAAATTAAAACCGAATTTAGCAATCATGCTTATAATCAGTACAGGATTCTTTATGTTGTCCTAAACTCAAGCCCTTGAGAGACAAAGCCCTAGTTGCGATGTCAGCGAGAACACATTTAGCAACCCCCTACCCAAACCCTTAGTCATAACACTCTGGTAATGCCCCGAATACTTGTAATCGATGATGATCCTGCAATCGCGGAATTAGTCTCCATCAACCTGGAGATGGCGGGTTATGACGTTAATCCCGCAGAGGACGGGATTAAAGGCCAGGCCCTGGCCGTCCAGTTACAACCCGATTTAATCATGCTGGATTTAATGCTGCCCAAAGTCGATGGTTTTACCGTCTGTCAGCGTTTGCGACGAGATGAACGCACGTCCGACATCCCGATTTTGATGCTCACAGCCTTAGGACAAACCCAAGATAAAGTGGAAGGTTTTAACGCCGGTGCCGATGATTACCTGACCAAACCTTTCGAGGTGGAGGAAATGTTAGCTAGGGTGCGCGCGCTCCTCAGACGCACCGATCGCATTCCCCAAGCCGCTAAACACTCAGAAATACTCAGTTTTGGACCTTTAACCCTGGTTCCCGAACGTTTTGAGGCGGTCTGGTTTGAAAGTGTGGTCAAGTTAACCCATCTAGAATTTGAGTTACTCCACTGTCTTCTCCAGCGTCACGGTCAAACCGTTTCCCCCAGTGATATTCTCAAGGAGGTCTGGGGATATGATCCCGATGATGATATCGAGACTATTCGCGTTCATATTCGCCATCTGAGAACGAAACTAGAACCCGATCCCCGCCACCCTCGCTATATTAAAACCGTTTACGGTGCGGGTTATTGTCTGGAGTTACCCACCAATGAACAGGTGGTGCTTGATTCATCGGCGGCAACGGTTTAAACAGGGAGCAATTGTCTAGATAGGCAATAGGGACAATTGTTTCGTCGCTCCTCCTCCTCTTCAGATTGAGAAGGTTTGACCGGCGGTTGGGTTTTGATGGCTATGGCTGAGGCCTCTTTTTGGCCCTGACTATAACGAGGGGAAAACACCCCCAGCAAGTCAGGACAATGGCGAGAGTAACTACTGGTTTAAGGTAAATCCGTCGCCCCCATCAAAAAGCGATCGCATTCCCTGGCAGCCCCGCGACCTTCATTAATCGCCCAAACCACCAAACTTTGACCACGACGACAATCTCCCGCTGCAAAGACTTTCGGTAAGCTAGTGGCAAATTGACCATGTTCGGCCTTGATATTGCTGCGGCCATCCTTTTCTAAGCCTAAATCATCGAGTAAAGGCTGTTCTGGTCCCAAAAATCCCATGGCCAATAGAACCAATTGCGTCGGGATGACTTTTTCTGTTCCTGCCACCGGTTGGGGGATAAACTGCCCTTTTTCGTTGCGTTGCCATTCCACCTGTACCGTGTGAATCCCTGTGACGTTACCCTCGCTATCCCCCTCGAATTTAGTCGCTGTGGTGGTATAAACCCGGGGGTCATCGCCAAAACGCGCGGCCGCTTCCTCTTGTCCATAGTCCAGACGGTAGATTTTCGGCCATTCGGGCCAGGGATTATCGGCAGCCCGTTCTCGGGGCGGTTGCGGCATAATCTCTAATTGGGTGACGCTACGGCAGTTATGACGCAGGGAAGTCCCCACACAGTCGGTTCCCGTGTCACCACCGCCGATAATTACTACGTCTTTACCCGCAGCCGAGATAAAGTCCTCCCCGGTCTGTCCGTCTAATAGTGCTTTTGTATTAGCGGTGAGAAACTCCATGGCGAAGTGAATGCCCTTTAATTGGCGACCTTCGATGTTTAAATCCCGGGGTTTGGTGGCCCCGGTACAGATAACCACGGCATCGTATTCGTTTAATAGGTCTTGGGCGCTGATATCCTTGCCCACTTCCGTGTTACAGACCATTTTTACCCCTTCCTGTTCGAGCATCTGGAGACGACGCAGAACCACTTCTTCTTTATCTAACTTCATGTTGGGGATACCGTACATTAGTAGCCCCCCGGGGCGATCGGCCCGTTCATAAACTGTCACCCAGTGACCGGCTTTATTTAACTGGTCGGCGGCTGCTAATCCAGCAGGTCCAGAACCGATCACGGCCACTTTTTTGCCGGTACGGATGGCGGGGGGATTGGCAGTAATCCAACCGGATTCCCAACCTTTGTCAATAATCGAACATTCAATATTTTTGATCGTAACGGGGGGATTATGAATACCGAGAACACAGGAACCCTCACAGGGGGCGGGGCAGACTCTACCGGTAAATTCGGGGAAATTATTGGTTTTATGGAGGCGATCGAGGGCTTCTCGCCACAATCCTCGATAGATTAAATCATTCCATTCGGGAATCAGGTTATTAATCGGGCAACCACTGGCCATGCCACTAATTAGGGTTCCCGTGTGACAAAATGGTGTACCACAATCCATACAACGGGCGGCCTGATTGCGGAGTTTATCTTCTGGCATGGGAAGATGAAACTCATCCCAATTATGAAGGCGATCGAGGGGGGTAAGTTCGGAAGGAAGTTCACGCAGGAATTCGATAAAGCCAGTCGGTTTGCCCATAGTCTTTGTTATCTCTGTCGTTTATTCCCTATCTTCCTTCACAGTTCGATCGATCCTCGCAACTTTACCGATTTCTTTAATCTTATCGGCAGCTCAGTGGACTAACAGGCGGTAATTTTGACAAATTGGTTAATTAACTATTGAGTTAAAAACAGGCGATTTCAAGAGGAAGGAGGCAATTCTAAGGGGATAGCCCCGATTATTCCCTTACGAAAATCATTGAGTAACTGCATGGCTGCCCTTTCTTTATCTTCTTGATATTTGAGATTGGCCAATTTTTCGATAAAATCCTCCCCGGTTATGTCTAGAGTATTCAACCCATAACGAGATTGTAAAAGTCCTTCATAGTGTAATTCTATTAATAAATCGACAAAAGCCGCCGCTATCCTTTGGTTATCATAACCAGCATCCCCAATATCCTCACAGATAGCTAATTTCACCGCATCCTTTTGATTTTCTAAACGGGAAGGAATCACCCCCGGCGCGTCTAATAATTCCAAGGTGTCGGAAATTCGTACCCATTGTAATTGTCGCGTTACTCCGGCCCTGCGGGCGCTGGCAACGACTTTTCGCCCTAATAAACGGTTAATCAGGGCAGATTTGCCCACATTGGGAAACCCAATCACCACAGCGCGCACTGGACGCGGTAACATTCCTCTTAGTTGGCGTTTTTGGTTAATTGCATCGCCAATTTTTTCCGCCGCTTTGATAATTGCTTTAACTCTTTCTCCCTGTTTAGCGTTAGTAAAATAGACGGTTTCTCCTTGACTTTTAAACCATGTTACCCATTGTTGCTGGGCAGATTCGGGAATCATATCGAGACGATTTAAGATTAACAAGCGCGGTTTATTGCCAATCCAATCGTCCACATGGGGATGATGGGAGGCTAAGGGAATGCGAGCATCGCGCACTTCTAGGACCACATCCACGAGTTTAAGATGTTCCTTGAGTTTTCTTTCCGCTTTGGCAATATGACCGGGATACCATTGAATTAACGACATGGGAGATGGGAGTATAAAATTAAATTTTATCAGAAATAGTCCCTAGATAGCTATAATTATCTGAGAAAAAGTTTAGTAATTTCACTGCAACTATAACAGGATTGTCGATGACTAATTTAAAAAAATGGCAAATTATTAAATCCGAGCTAGTTTTTCATAATCGTTGGTGTCAAGTCCGTCAAGACGCGGTGAAATTATCCTCTGGACAAGTTATCGACGATTATTTCGTTAATATTCGTCCTGAAATTGTTTTAGTTGTTCCAGTTACTGGGGATAATCAATTGGTTTTTGTCCGTCAATATCGTCACGGAGTTAAGGAAATTTTATTGGAATTTCCCGCCGGGGCAGTAGCTGCGGGTGAAGATAATATTACTGCGGCAGCACGTCGGGAATTCGAGGAGGAAACTGGTTATCAAAGTGATCCTCTAATACCTCTAGCTGTTTTGTATGATAATCCTGTTAAAGATACTAACAGAATTCATATTTTTTTGGCTTTTAATGCTACCCCCACCGGTCAACAAAAGTTAGATATTACCGAGGAAATTGAAGTTATTCTTCGACCTTTACAGGAAATTAATCCGCAGGAAATTACTGTCTCTGGTAGTTTAGCTGCTTTCTATTTAGCGAGGGATTTTTTCAAGCAAAATTAAGTAATTCTAGCGGTTATCTTAATGGGGAAGTACGAACTTTTCGTTTTTGGGAGCCAGTTTTCGGTCGTCAGGAGATTATTTTTATTTATTCTCCCCAATTCATAATTCATAATTCATAATTCATAATTCATAATTCCCACTGTCTATGAGTAATTTTTTTATGATTGCTGGCTTTATTCTATCAGCTTATGCAATTGTTGCCAACGATTCCCTACAGACTTTAGGTACTTTTTTAAGTGCCAATGAAGAACGTCCTTGGTGGATTTTATGGCTGTATTCCAGTATAATCTTAGCCTCGATTTTTATCGCTGGTTGGTATATTAATCAGGGAGATGTGGCTTATAATCGACTAGAAATGATTCCCTTCCCAGAAAATTTTACTTGGATTTATATCGTTCCTCCCTTAGCAATTTTAATTCTCACCACTTGGGGAATACCCGTGAGTACAACCTTTTTGGTTTTAACAGTTTTTGCTCCCCAATCTCTAGACGAAATGTTAATTAAATCCGCTTGGGGTTATGCTCTTGCTGTTATAGTGGGGTTAGTCATCTATCGAATTATTTATCGATTAGAAAACTTTTTCCTAGAAACAGTTAATAAAGAACCTCAAAAAATCTGGGTAGTTTTACAGTGGTTATCCACCGGGTTTCTCTGGAGTCAATGGTTAATGCAAGATTTTGCTAATATTTTCGCCTATCTTCCCAGACAGTTAGCAGCAATATGGTTAGTTTTATCTCTAACAGTTATGCTACTCCTGCAAACCATCATTTTTATTAATCACGGTGGTCAAATTGAGAAAATTGTCACTAGCAAAACTAACGCCCATGATCCGCGTTCTGCAACAATTATTAACTTAATTTATGGTCTAATTTTACTCTTTTTTGTTGGCTATAATCATATTCCCATGAGTACCACTTGGGTATTTTTAGGTTTATTAGGAGGTCGAGAAATTTCTCTGACTTTAACCAGAGAAACCCCTAATTTAGCCGCCACTGGTAAACTGGTTTTAGGGGATGCCTTGAAAGCTTTTATCGGTATGATTGTTAGTGTTGCTATCGCTCTTGCTTTACCTCTAATCGCTCAAAAAATTAACTATCTATAGGAAGTGGGGTGTGGGGAGATGTAAATTAAGAATAACAAGATTGGGGAGATAGGCGATCGATTGACGACCCGGAGTGATAAAGTTTTCTATTACTGATAATCTCGAAATTATCGTTCAACCAGATTAAAGATGCTTCTGTGACTAGACCTTCTTCAAGAGTGACTAGGGAAAAATTGCGAGATTTACCCCTATCAGAGTGGAGAATGCGAGGGACACTAGCAGCATTCAGATAAACAGTTCCCATCTCGGAAGTGACCACGGGATTGCGTAAACGGGAAGTAGTATGACGGAGACGGTGGTGCATATGACCGAAACTGACGAGAGAAACCTGTTTTCCTAATAGCTGTGCTTGTGCGATGGCCGCTGCTAAATCCGGATCCCCGTGGTCCCCTCCCAAGGGTTGCCAATCGCGACCACAGATAGCTTCCGCTTCCTTTCCCAGTCCGGCCGGACCATTGTGACCTAAAAAAATCAGGTTATTATAGGCAGTATCTTGAATATTAGCGATAATTTTGGCGGTAGATTCGGCAAAACTGCTGATATTATAGCGTTCTTGAAAAAATTCCCCATTTTTCCACTCGGAACCTCCCCAAGTAAAGGGACGACCCCCAACAATCGAAAGCTCTAAACTGGGTAAGTCCAGTTTTGAGTAACCCACATGAGCAACCCCTAATAATTCTAACTGGGCGGTGACACGATCTTCTTTATCGCGATCGTAGGGACATTGTTTTCGTCCCCAGGGGGTGGCGCTATACCAAGCGTCATGATTACCGAGAATAACGGCTTTTGGTAAGGACAAACTAGCAATCCGACCGACAATTTCTAGGGATTCATTGCCAAAATCGCCGACAAATAGGGCTAAATCCACTTGTAAAGCTTCTAAAGCTAAATTATCTTCTATTTCCCATTGGTCGTGAACGTCACCGATGACGGCGATTTTATAGGTGCGAGGGAAAGAACTTACCATTACCAGTTATTAACTATCATTTACCATTAAAGATCATAACTAGGATTGGTAGTCGAAAACCGTGGGCAAGAAAGAGAGATTTTTTCTCAAACTACCAATGAAAAGGTAAAGATTTAAAACAAAGTTACCCACAGTCATCGGTTTGTTTGTAAATTTAGATACAGAATTATCAGGGTGATCTGTGTATGTCTTTACTACAATACCGCACTACTGCCGTTGTTACTTGCCCCCAAGCAAACACATGGGTACAACTCAGAATGCTTCCCTCTCCATACAGCTTTGATGAAGCGCTACTACTCTGTGAACAGGATCAGGGCCGTTGGGTGGCATGGATTCCCGATTTTGGCGAAATTATCTTGATCGAAGGACAATTTGAGGCATAAACTAACTCTTGCTAACAATTAAAGCAGATAAACAGCGATCGATCACTTGTTTTAATACTAGAGCCGTCCAATCGATATCGGCGGCGCTGGTGTCCCTTCCCAGGGTTAGACGAATTCCCGCTAATGCTTCTCGATCGCTGTAGCCCATAGCTTTTAAAATTGGACTAGGGGAAAGTTTGCCACTATGACAGGCGGACCCAGAACTAATACCGATTCCTGCTAAATTAAGCTGACGAACTAGCTGTTTTCCCGTGATTCGACTGTCATCGTCCGGACGGACAATAAAGCTGACGTGGTGGGGTAAACGATAGAATCGGTCCCCCGTGGGCAGCAGATAAGGATAATCAGCTAAGAGGTCAAATAATCGATCTCGCAGGGCGATTAAACGCATTTTTTCGCTAATTAAGTCTTTTTGGGCTAATTCGGCCGCTAAACCAAAAGATGCGATCGCTGGTACGGCTGGGGTTCCCGATCGCAGACCTTTTTCCTGACCACCGCCCCGCAGTAATGGTAAAATATCGACACCCGCTCTGACGTATAAAGCTCCCGATCCTTGCATTCCATAAATTTTATGGCTAGAAAGAGATAATAAATCTACGGGCAGTTTCCGCACATCAATATCGCATCTTGCCGCCACCTGCACCGCATCGGTGTGAAAAAGAACACCCCTTTCTCTGGCAATGCTGCCCAATTCTTCAATCGGTTGTAGGGTTCCCACCTCACTTTGTCCGTAAATAATGGAAATTAAGACCGTATCGCTTTGAATTGCGGCTTTTAGGTCTAAAGGATTCACCCTACCTTGACGATTGACGGGAAGACGAGTAATTTGCCAACCTTGCTGCTCTAATTGTTTACAGGGTTCAGCGATCGCCGAATGTTCCACACTAGAAATAATTATATGACGGGGGCGGTTATAATGTTGAGCAACCCCGATAATTGCTAAATTATCGGCTTCCGTGCCGCCAGAAGTGAAGATAATCTGGTCCGGATTGGCATTAATTAACCCTGCCACCTGTTCTCTGGCCATTTCGATGACTGTCGCCGTATCCTGTCCCCAACTGTGTAAACTGGAGGGATTGCCCCAATGATGCTGGAGAATAGTGGCAACCCGCTCGATCACTTGGGGATGAGTGGGGGTAGTGGCGCTATAGTCAAGATAAATTTGCATTATTTTACAATCTGAGAAACGAGAGTCAAGACAGGCAGCTATTCTCAGTTTAGCGGCTTAAGGGTTAGAAAGCGGGTTTCTTCAAGAAACCCGCTTTCTTTAAGAAAGCGGGTTTCTACCTACTCATCTAACAACAGCCCCCTCAACTCTGGAGAGATGACATCTATATCCATCATCATAAATGAACGACAAGCAGCCATCGAGCCTAACGCCGCCACGATACTTTCCAGATTGGGTAGTGTTCCTTCTCTCCATCCCACATATTCGCGAAAACTGGAGAATTCCCATTCCTGGGGCTGACTTACCAAACCCGCTTTCACTGGATTACAGTGAATATACCTCGACAAATTTAATAATGGGACTTAAACAAATTTCAAGCCCAAATAAAGCCTAAACTGGCTTTGTAAGCGGCAAACACATCCCGATTCTCGGTCAGCCACTCAAAGAAACGGAAAGACATCGCTGTCCGAAAAGCTTCTAAAGCTTCCACAAAAGTGT
>NZ_JACJQV010000013.1 GCF_014696875.1 Microcystis wesenbergii FACHB-1317
TTATTTTATTCATTAAAAAAACCACAAATTAGGTCAGAATTTCAGCTAAATTTATGAGTTGAGATAAGTTTTTTATGGGCAGATATTTTCAAACTGTCTCTTGAAGCTAATTATGATGATTATCTTGAAAAAAAATGATAATTAGACAGAAGTTCTCTTGTTCACATAGAGAACTTTATCTTCTTTTGTTTTCAAAATGAGAATTGCTGGATGTTGCCCGTAGGGGCATCCCTCAAACGCAGTTTATAAACCTTCTCCCCGATAAAAGCGGAATTGACGGCTGATCGGCCATTGCCAGGAGAATTAGTAGGAGAACGCTGGTTTTGTTCTCTAATCCAGCGATCACACTCCTCTTGAGAAAAACCGTAAGACTCCCGGTTCCGACACAAAGCCTCGTAATCTTGGGCTTCGACTTGCATAGACATTAGACAAAAGATAGAAGCTAATGGGACTTAGGCATTTTCGGGCAGCAAAAAAGGCTCAAACCATTACGGGACAAAGGGTTAACCTCAATTTATGATTTTCCTTGATCTATCTGGGTTTCAGCGATTTTGGGCTTCTCGAAGTAAATCCCAAGCGGGGATTGGAGTTGAGGCTTTTATCGATTTGTTTTTTGTCTAAGTCCCACTAAAACGATCGGAGGCGGCGATTTCATACAAAAACAGCAACTTTATGACCTAATATTACCGTAGCTAACATCTAAAAATTTTCCAGTTATCTGATCTGGTTTTTTGGGTTTCTGTTAATCTGGTTATCTGGTTTTTTGGGTTTCTGTTAATCTGGTTTACCAAATCGGTCGTTAAGGGCTGCCATGATTACCGCCGTCATGGTCGTTCCTTGCCGTTTGGCCTCCGCCGCCCAATGTTGCCGCAAGGATTTGGGAACTTTGACACAAAGGTTTACTTCTGGCTCATTCTGGTTTTCTGGTAAATTGGTATTCTGCTTTACTGGTAAACCAGTATTCTGACTTTCCTCTAAACCGGTATTCTGGTTTTCTGGTTCTCTGGCTTTCTTAATTAAATCGCTGTACCTGCCCGTCGTCATAAAACCTCCAATATGGCTAAGATTTCCTCTCCCAAAGCTTTGTAATCCTTCCATGCCGCTCTTAACCTAGCATCATCGAGATTGCGGATGGGAACACCCGCTAAAGCGGCTTTTTGATAGCCGACGGTTCTGCGAATCATCGACTTGAAAACAGGGATACTGCCCTCGGTTAAATCTTGACGCAGTATTTCCCCCTCCTTATTCGGTGGTGGCGGTACGATCGTGATCAGGGCGCGGTAATTAGCGTCTCCCAAATCTTTGGCTGTTTCCAACATCGGCTGCAGACTGAGAACATCGGGGGCGGTGGGTAAGATCAGAAGTTCGCAACCCTTGGCCAACTCTTTGAGATCGTCGGAATGGGGACGGGCGGGAGCAGCAATTCTCATTTTGAAATAAATAGAGCATTAACCCCGATTTTGGCAGGGAAAATATAGTACCAAGTAACTATTTTCGAGGAGAGGCGATCACTAAAAAAAACAATTGGCTGGACAAATTAAGTATAAATACTCAAGCAATCAAAGAGGTTGGCTGAGAACTAACGGGGTTAATTCAGGAAGATAGTTCTGTTTTTAGAATAGGGAATTCAAGGGAAATAAAAATTTATAATTATT
>NZ_JACJQV010000130.1 GCF_014696875.1 Microcystis wesenbergii FACHB-1317
AGACTTACACCGAAAGAAATTGGGTGGAAGTATTCTACCGAGAAGCCAAAGGATGGTTAGGGTTAAGGGAATACCAAGTCAGGGATAAACGAAGCTTACTTCGTCATTTTATCCTGGTGTTTTGTGCCTATACATTTATCCTGTGGCATAAGTTGACTGGGGGACTACAAAGGCGGTGGGCGAATCGACCTTTAAACACTTTTGTGGAAGCTTTAGAAGCTTTTCGGACAGCGATGTCTTTCCGTTTCTTTGAGTGGCTGACCGAGAATCGGGATGTGTTTGCCGCTTACAAAGCCAGTTTAGGCTTTATTTGGGCTTGAAATTTGTTTAAGTCCCACTAGACCCAAACTAACTTTTGCATCGGTGCAAGGTTGTCATTCATACCTTGATTCAGCAACGCCCACTTTTTCAGCAAACCCTAGGTACCGGTCGATTGAGCGTCAGACAAGTTTTAATTAATTCCTCTACTCCCAGGATTGGATAAATAGGGACTCCTAACTGATTAATCACAGTTTCTAGGGTTAAATCATCTAAAAATACCGCTTCCCCATGCTTGAGCATGAGGGAGGGTAATAAAACCCCATCCCCAAGATTTTTACCTTGTAATCCCTTAAGAATATCTTGCCCGGTTAATAAACCCGTAACCGTGATTTCCTGTCCCCAATAATCACTATTTAAAGCCACTAATTCCACGGTTAAACCCTGCACCTTATTTAACTGTTTAACTAGGGGTTGAAAAGCCTGTTCTACCGCATTTCCCACTACCCATATTAACCGTCTAGAGGGAGTAATTTGAGCAGGTAATAACTTCTTGGCTGTCTTCTGAAAATCCCTAATAAATTGACGAATTGAGCCAACTCCGTTACCGATTTGGGGATAGTCTTCGTAGTGAGATTGGGGTGGTAAATCGACTCGGGCAATTAAAAACCATTCATCAGCTAACCACACCACATTACTGCCAAATTCTTGACGAAATTGTTTCTGTAAAGTTTCGACCTGTTCAATCACTTCTCGCGCTTTTTCTTGGCTAACGGGAATTAATTCATCTTCTTGGGGACGAAAGCGAGTTAATCCCACGGGAACCACGGCAACCGACTCCACACAGGGAATATCCCCCCGATGAAAAGAAACTAAATCTAATAGGGTTCTTTCCAGATGAATTCCATCATTAATATTGGGACAAACTACCACTTGGGCATGAATTTGTAATTGTCTCGCTTGTAGCCATTTTAAATGGTCTAAAATTTGACCAGCGCGGGGATTTTTTAAGAGACGAATCCTCAGATCGGGTTCCGTGGCATGAACGGAGACAAAAAGCGGTGAGATGTGCATCTTTTCGATTCGCTGCCATTCTTTTGATGTGAGATTAGTTAAGGTTAAATAACTGCCATAGAGAAAACTTAGGCGATAGTCATCATCTTTATGGTATAAAGTTTCTCTTTTGCCCTCTGGTTGTTGATCGATAAAGCAAAAGGGACATTTATTATTACACTGAATTAAGCCATCAAAAAGGGCAGTTTCAAACTCTAAACCTAAGTCTTCATGATAATCTTTTTCGATGTCTATCCGGTGAGTTTTGCCCTGACTATCAAGCACTTCTAGGGTGAGAAATTCATCGGCACACAAAAATTGATAATCGATTAAGTCCCGGGGACGATTACCATTGATAGAGACGAGCGCATCCCCAATTTCAAAACCCACCTCAGCGGCGATCGAATCCGGGATGACACCAGTAATTTTAGCAGGACGAATAGTTAATTCACTCATATTTTTAGGTCGCCATTCAATTATTTAACTGCATTCTCAGAGAGTCTTTGGCTGCATCTCACTTTTGTCAAACTAATTCTACAGCAGCTTAGGGCGATCGCTCCATAAAACTGCTCCCAAATTGATCATGAGCGAAACATTAAAAGAATGTTAAAACCGTAAACGCTATGCCTAGGGGTTGACTTTTAGGGTTTTTGATCGTTCCTGTTTTCGTTAACTTTTCAATCCGTTCTAATCTATTCGCTGCCGTTAATCAGTACAGGTGTTCGCAGAAGGTGGAATCGATCGCGGGGTGTAGGGCATTAAGCTGCCCGCGCATTTAAATTGCTTATTGAGATGAGGCACTCTTGCAAGGGGCAACCCCGCAACCCCCCCCCGATGTCGGGGGGGTGGGGGGGGTGGGGGCAAGGGGGTGTAGGGCATTAACTTAATCCGGCTTTCGCAAAAATTTGTCCGGGGGTTAGGGTTAAATCGGGGAGGAGAATATCGCTCATCTCGTCATCGCCTTTTTTAATCGCCGGGGGCGCATCGGGATAGAAAATTGTGATCTGCTTGGCCCGGGAATCGACGATCCAGACGCGACTGACTCCCGCTTTTAGGTAGTCCACGGCTTTTTCGCTCAGGCTGCTGAAGGATTGTTCGGGAGAAATAATTTCGATGACTAATTCCGGGGGAACGGGACAAGCTTCATCGGTGAGGGTAATATCTCCTAACCTTTCCAAGGAAATGTAGAGGAGATCGGGAACGGGACACCAATCTCGATCGTTTTTGCTGAGAATGATCGCCCATTCGATTCCCACCTCTCCCCGTCCTTGATTCCAGCGATCGAGTACGAGAAATAAAGCACCGGTTAAACGAGAATGAAAGAATTTCGGTGACATTTTTGCGATCGCTTCTCCAGCGACTAATTCATAGGTAATATCGCCATCGGCATCGGTTAGCGAGAGAAATTCCGGTAAAGTGAGGGATTTAGAAGAGATAAGAGTCATGGTCAATTTTCAACCGAAGCAATAGGAAAATCGAGCGGGAATTTTCAGATCGGGGCGATTGCTTATTAGCTAATCTTCCCCGGGCATTCGTAGCAGCCACGGATTAAACTAACGGGAGGCCTATTGATCATGTCGTAGCCAATCACCTGATGGGTAAACATAAATCTCAGATTATGACCCTCTCAAAGCATACACGAACCAGTTAATCTGTTGCCAATCTTTTAGCTCTTTCTCTTGATTTATTTGACTTGTCAATCTAATATAGCGCGTGGAAAGAACCACAAAGACACAAAGGACAAAAAGATCGATCGCTCCTATGGCTGAATTTGTTTCCATTGCTGACGACCAACCACCGCCTTCGTTAACAACTGGAACAATTGACTCAATATCCTGTATAGTCAACCATGTAGCGATTGTCATCCTGACCTATGACCACTCTCCCCCCTGTTAATGCCGCTAGTGACATAGAAAATCGTAAAGCCGAACATTTGCGAGTTTGTCTGGAAGAAGACGTAGAATTTAGGAAAATTAGCAGCGGATTAGAGAAATATCGCTTTAATCACTGCTGTTTGCCAGAACTAGACCGCAGTGATCTTAATATCGGTACTAGCTTTTTAGGCAAAAGCCTCGGCGCCCCTCTATTGATTTCTTCGATGACGGGGGGAACTACCTTAGCCCATCTAGTCAATACTCGACTGGCAACCGTCGCCCAACGTTACCGTTTAGCTATGGGGGTTGGGTCCCAACGTATCGCCCTCGAACAGCCGGAATTAGCCGCCACTTTTTCCGTTCGCCATCTCGCCCCCGATATCCTCCTTTTGGCTAATTTAGGGGCAGTGCAGTTAAATTATGGCTGTGGTGTGGAAGAATGCCTGAAATTAGTCGATTTATTGGAGGCTGATGCCCTGATTCTTCATCTTAATCCCCTGCAAGAATGGGTACAATCGGGAGGCGATAAAAATTTTCGAGGAATCCTTGACAAAATCGCCCTTGTCTGCTCTAAATTGCCCGTTCCTGTGGTGGCTAAGGAAGTGGGTAACGGCATCTCCGGGGCAATGGCTAAAAAGTTAATAGAGGCGGGGGTGGCGGCGATTGATGTGGCGGGGGCTGGCGGCACTTCTTGGGCAAAGGTGGAAAGTCAAAGGGCAAAAGATAAAAAACAGCGTCATTTAGGTCAAGTTTTTGCCGATTGGGGTTTACCCACCGCCGATTGTATTACCTCCATCCGGGCGATTAATTCTACTATTCCTCTCATCGCTTCCGGGGGTTTGAAAAATGGGGTCGATATTGGCAAAGCTATCGCTTTAGGGGCGGATTTAGGCGGTTTAGCCCGGCCTTTTCTCACCGCAGCTGTGGCATCGGAGGCGGCGGTAGATGAGTTGGTGACTTTTTTAATTGCTGAATTAGAAATTGCTTTATTCTGTACGGGTAATGCTAATTTATCAGCCTTAAAAAATTCCAGTGCTTTAAGCTTGGGAAATTAATTTTGCCCGACTACTTAGGGAGAATTTTTTGAAAATCTCTTTGAATAATGGCAAAATTTTTGTCAGTTAAAAGCGGCACATGAACGAATAAAGCCCTCGGATGATGTTTTAAGACTTGAAAATATAATTCTTCGCAGACAAACTGACCGGCATTATCGCTGATATAACTATAGTCAAGGTTTTTAATTAAATCTGACAAGGGAATTGGTGTCAATAACTTTTTTGTGCTACTCCTAGCCTGAGATTCTAAACTTAAACGATAACGACTTTCTGCCATGCCACAACAAATAACTAAATCGGGTTTTTTGTCTTGAATAGCTTTGATAACTCGTTCACTAGCTCGATGGGTATTAACGGGAAGTTGACGCAAAAATAAAAGCTTTTTTGCATAATTATCTTGAATAGATACTAACAAATCATCGGAGGAATTACTCCGGTGATGACATAACCAAGGCGCAAAAGAAGTTAAGAGAATTGTCAAGTTATTTCCTGATAGTTAATTGGGATGATGGAGAAAAAAAGCGATCGAAGGGACAAAAATTGCTACACTAACTGACGTGACCTCAATTCAAGACGAGATTGATATCCTATGCAACGCCGTAAATTTTTGCTTATTAGTGGCAGTTTAGGCGGTTTTAGCTTGGCAGCTTGCGCTCATCAGATTTTACAGCCCGTTACTTCCAAAAATCCCCCTGAGTCTCCCGTTAAACAAGCACAAAAAGCGAAAAAAGTCAAGATAATTGTGATTAGTGACCTTAATAGTCAATACGGTTCCACTACTTACGATCCCGAAATCGATCGAGCTATCCCTTTAATTATCAATCATAAACCCGATCTGGTTCTCTGTGGTGGGGACATGGTGGCAGGACAAAAAAGCAGCTTGACAGAGGCAGCAATTAACGCCATGTGGTCAGCCTTTGATCGCCATATCGCTGCGCCCCTGCGAGCTGCTAAAATACCTTTTGCTTTTACCATCGGTAATCATGACGCTTCTGGAGCTTTATCCGCAGGAAAATTTATCTATGCTAAAGAGAGAAAATTAGCCCAAGATTATTGGCAAAATCCCCAACATGAGACAAGTTTAAATTTTATCGATAAAACCGGCTTTCCTTTTTATTATACTTTCACTCAAAATGGTATATTCTATCTAGTTTGGGATGCCTCCACTCATTTAATCTCTGGGGAACAACTAAATTGGGCGGCAAAAAACTTGAGTAGTACCGACGCTAAAAATGCTAAAATGCGGCTAGTAATCGGTCATTTACCCCTCTACGGTATTGCCGTGGGCAGAAATCGACCGGGGGATTATTTAGCCGATGCCGAGCAATTAAGAGCGTTTTTAGAAGGCTATCAGGTGCATACTTATATTAGTGGGCACGCTCACGCTTACTATCCGGGTAAACGGGGGCAATTACAATTATTACACTCAGGAGCTTTAGGCAGTGGACCGCGACGGTTATTGAACAGTGAACAAGCACCTAGAAAAACCCTAACAATTGTCGATATTAATCCCCATCAACAGGAAACAGTTTACACCACCTACGACATGAAAACCCAAGAGGCGATCGATATTACCAGTTTACCTCCTTTGATTATGGCTCCCAACGGGCAGGTTTTACGTCGAGATATTCCATCGGTTAACTAGAAAGGAATTCCCATCATGGCCACTGTCATCAGCACCGTTAATATGAAAGGAGGAGTAGGAAAAACTACCCTTACCGTCAACCTTGCCACCTGTTTAGCTAAATTTCAGCAAAAACGAGTCCTTGTCCTCGATTTAGACGCTCAAATCAGTGCGACTCTTAGCTTAATGTCTCCCCACGAATTCGCTCAACTGCGTCGCAAAAAACGCACTTTAAGCTATTTATTAGAAGCAATTATCAAACCCAATCCCTACAATAAATTAACTATTGATGATATTATTGTCCCTTCAGTATGTGAAATTAAAGGCTTAGATTTACTGCCAGGAGACATCGAACTTTATGATGAATATGTCGTCTCAGAAACCCTGCACCACCAAGCAATTTTACAGGAAGATTTAGGCTTTGATCATGCTTGGAATAACCTCGAAAGAATCTTAATTAAAAAAATCATTGATCCCATTCAAGACCGTTACGATTATATTATCATGGATTGCGCTCCAGGCTATAATCTTTTAACTCGTAGTGGTCTATGTAGCAGTCATTTTTATTTACTACCTGCCCGTCCCGAACCTTTATCAATTGTCGGCATTCAGCTATTAGAAAGAAGAATAGTTAAACTGAAAGCTAGTCATCAAGAAACCGCACCGATTAACCCCGGTTTACTCGGTATAGTTTTTATTCTTTCCGGTGGTGGTTTACTCAGTCGCTACTATAATCAAGTCATGCGCCGGGTACAACAGGATTTTCAAGCCCATCAAATTTTTGCTAATGCGATTCCTATGGATGTTAATGTAGCTAAAGCTGTGGATATGTTCGTGCCTGTGGTGGCAGCCATGCCCTCTTCTAGTGGTTCCAAAGCTTTTATGAAACTCACAGAAGAATTCTTGATGAAAGCCAAAAAATAGGAGATAATTACTATGGTCATTGAGTGGTTAGAATTTCAAGTTAAACCTGAAGCGAGGGAAAAATTTATCCAAAAAGATGAAGAAATTTGGACAAAGTTTTTAGCAAAACAACCTGGTTTTTTAGGTAAAGAAATTTGGATTAATCCCGCCATCGAGGAGGAATTAATTATCGTTGCCCATTGGCAAACGCAAGAACAGTGGAAAGCTATCTCCAAAAATTTACTTGATGAGACCGAAGCCAAATTTTCCCTAGCCATGGGAAAAGATAATTATCAATTACTCAAAGTCAAGGAATTTCAAGTCAGAAAATTCCGAGAAAATTGTCAGAACCATTTAGGATCTATGCAGCCCGGATAAAAAATCAATTCATCTTTTTGTCCCTGGTCAACCTAGCCAAACTTGTCCTGAGGGGCTAAAGTGTGCTATAAGCAGTCAGACCCTTTATATGGTCTTTATTCTTTCCGATTAGGTAAATTACTGATGACTCAACCGAAACGCGCCCTAATTACCGGCATCACTGGTCAAGATGGTTCCTATCTGAGCGAATTATTATTAGAAAAAGGCTATGAAGTCCACGGTATCATCCGTCGTACTTCAACTTTTAACACCGATCGCATCGATCATATCTACATTGACCCCCACCAGCCGGATGCTAAATTATTTCTTCATTATGGCGACCTCACCGACGGGACGACCCTGCGGCGTATCCTCGAACAAGTGCAACCGGTAGAAGTGTATAATTTAGGCGCACAATCCCATGTGCGAGTTAGTTTTGATGCCCCAGAATACACCGTTGATGCTGTGGGGGTGGGAGTTTTAAGATTACTAGAAGCAATTCGGGATTACCAAAAAAGAACCGGCATCGAAGTCCGTTTCTATCAAGCAGGTTCCTCGGAAATGTTCGGGAAAGTCATGGAAGTTCCCCAAAAAGAAACCACGCCATTTTATCCCCGCAGTCCCTACGCTTGTGCGAAAGTTTACGG
>NZ_JACJQV010000131.1 GCF_014696875.1 Microcystis wesenbergii FACHB-1317
GAAGAGAGGGCGACAGTTAACCCTGCTTCATGAAACCAGGGAATCATACAGTTACTGTCTATCCTCTCCACATCTGGAGTAGAACCAATATCAATAATACTTTCTCCTGCCCGCAAATCGAGTTTGTTCATAGCTAAATCAAACATCTTACGGCGAGCTTCTACACTTAAGCGTTCTTGAATCCCTGTTAACCAATGTCCACGATTAAAATAGTCAATGCCTTGATTCATAATATATTTGTTTACACAGTTGGGTATCTAGAAAAATTGATAGCCCAAGGTCAGCCATTGTATAATGAGTAAGAACAGCGAGTCAAGCGAACAAATGCCCTTGCCAGAATCAACCACCTGGCAAGCCAGACTAGATAAGCTAAATCAACATAAAGATTCTCTGAAGAGATTGAATACTGACGGGGTGACAAGGAAGCCTGAAATCCCCATGATAAGAGAAGTCTAGCAAAATGTGGTAAAAAAAAGTTGCTATCATGGCAACTTCAGGAGAATCAACCAAATGTTACCGGAAAGTTACCAAAATCATCTAGTCACTCAATAAAGTGGGTGTTAAGTATTGAGTTAATTCTTCTACCATTTGAGGAATTGCCAAGGCTGGCGACTGACATTGACGGCGTAAGTCGGGATTCCCCCTCTTTTCTAGGTCGTTGCTTAGAGCGAGTTTTCACTGACTCACCTCTGACTTGAAAGAGGGTGTAGGGTGTGGGATGTGGGGTGTAGGGAAGGAAACCTCTTTCATCTGTGGGGGTGAAAATTTTTTCATCGGGACTGACTTCTCGGTATTATTTTACCATTTTTTACTTTCTTCCTCTTGGATTATCAGCTACTCTTTATAATTAAGCCTCTTGCTTAACTTGACACCAATGAGAATGGAGTCGTCCCTACCCTAATATTCCTATTGGCGTTTTTTCAGGCTAGAAACTAGCCTTAATACTCCTAATCCTAACAAGGCAACGATGATACTAAATCCTGTTTAAAAGGTATAGCAGAGTGGAGAGTGGGGAAGTGGGGAGAAACAATCCATAACTGGGTTTTTAAAGTTCGATTAGGTGTTAATCATACTATTAAAAACAGATTTGGTACAAGCTTTCATTGTATCGGGAAAAACTTCCACAGGATAGTTCATCCTTCCTAGCTAATTAGCTAATCAGGACAAGTCAGGGAAAATATTTCCCTGTTTCCTGTTCCCTTTTGCGATAAGATAATTAATATAACTCTAAGAGGACTGCTCTATGAATATTCGTATTGGTAACGGCTACGATATCCACCGATTGGTAACAGGAAGACCTTTAATTTTAGGAGGAGTAGAGATTGCCCATACTGTGGGTTTATTGGGTCACAGTGATGCCGATGTCTTAACCCACGCTATCATGGATGCCATGCTGGGGGCGCTTAGTTTAGGCGATATCGGTCATTATTTTCCCCCCACAGACCCGCAATGGCAAGGGGCGAATAGTTTAAAATTATTAGAACAAGTTAATCAATTAATTATCGATAAAGGTTGGCAGATTAATAATATTGATTCGGTAATTGTTGCCGAAAAACCGAAAATGAAACCCCACCTTAATGCGATGCGAGCCAATTTAGCAGAAACCCTCAAGATTAATCCAGAACAGGTGGGAATTAAAGCCACTACTAACGAACAATTGGGACCGGTGGGACGAGAAGAAGGTATCGCAGTTTATGCCGTGGTTTTATTGGTTAAGGAATAAGTAATTAGTAAGAATTAGCTCAAATTAAGTATCCCAAACCTATGAATATAGACACAAAAATCTTAGAAACTGTCGAGGCAATGCCAGAGTTATTAAAAATAGAGCTGCTTCACTATGCTGAATATTTGATGGCCAATTATCAATCAGATGTTATTATAGAGAAACCTTCTCTTAGAAAACGTCGTTCAGGAATTTTACAAGGTACATTTATCTTACCTTTGTCCGATGACTTTGATGAGTCTTTGGAAGATTTTCAGGAATATATGTGATGACATCTTTTCTTCTGGATACTCATACTTTCATCTGGTTAACTGAAAACGATCCTAACTTGCCTGATAATCTTCGGGAGGAAATTGATTTTGCTCCTGAAGTTTATGTCAGTATTGTTAGTCTCTGGGAAATTGCGATTAAGTTAAATTTAGGTAAGTTAGCCCTACAAAAAAGTTATGAAACCATTGAAACTAAACTAGAAGCATCAGATATAACCTTACTGTCTATATCATTTTCTGATACTCTAAAAATTTGTACTTTACCCTTGCATCACCGTGATCCATTTGATAGAATGCTAATTGCCCAATCTATAAACAGAACCCTAATTCTAATTAGTAAAGATACTAAATTTGATGCTTATAATGTACCAAGAAAATGGACATAATGCCCCGTTCGGCTCAATTCTATTCAAGATGAGAGCAAGATAAATTTCCTAATTACCCATAGATTTCTAACCTTCATTGCTAAATTCTATCTATGACTGCTATTATCCAACAAATAAAAGAGCGTTTTTCCCAATCCCTAGTTAAATCCTTTGGGGAAAAATTCGCCGCTACCGATCCTCTAATTGTCGCCGCTAGTAACCCCCGTTTTGGCGATTATCAATGTAATATTTCCCTCTCTTTAGCCAAAGAATTAAAACAAAAACCCCGGGAAGTGGCGGCAACTTTACTAAAAAATCTAGAGATAGATGATCTCTGTCAAACCCCCGAAATTGCCGGACCTGGTTTTATCAATCTTACCCTTAAACCCAGTTATCTAGAAACCCAATTAAAAGACCTAATTACTGACAACCGTTTAGGAGTTGCCACCGCTAACCCCAGTCAAAAAATTATTGTCGATTTTTCCAGTCCCAATATTGCCAAAGAAATGCACGTCGGTCACTTGCGATCAACTATAATTGGTGATTGTATCGCTCGGATTCTGGAATTTCGTCATCATCAAGTAATTCGTCTTAATCACGTCGGGGATTGGGGTACTCAATTCGGGATGTTAATCACCTATCTACAAGAAGCTTATCCTAGCGCTTTAACCCAAGCAGATGCCCTAGATTTAGGGGATTTAGTTAGCTTTTATAAAAAGGCTAAAATTCGTTTTGATGAAGACGAAAACTTTAAAGAAACTGCCCGCCAAGCCGTAGTAAAATTACAGTCGGGTGATCCGCAAAGTCGTCAAGCATGGCAGTTACTTTGTCAACAATCACGGCGGGAATTTCAGAAAATCTATGATATTCTCGATATAAAACTGACGGAAAGGGGGGAATCTTTTTATAATCCCTACCTTGAGACGGTAATCAGAGAATTAGATCACCAGGGATTGCTAATAGAAGACAATGGCGCTTTATGTGTCTTTCTCGATGGTTTTACCAACAAAGAGGGGGATCCTCTGCCCCTAATTGTCAAGAAATCCGACGGCGGTTATAATTACGCTACCACCGATTTAGCGGCAATTTGTTATCGAGTGCGGCAAGATAAAGCCAAAAGAATAATTTATGTTACCGATGCTGGACAAGCTAACCATTTTGCCCAAGTATTTCAGGTGGCTAAAAAAGCGGGATTTTTACCCGATAATGTGGCAGTGGTTCACGTCGCTTTTGGGTTAGTTTTAGGGGAAGATGGTAAAAAATTAAAAACTCGTTCCGGGGAGACGGTAAAATTACAAGAATTACTCGATCAAGCGATCGCCTGTTCCCTAGCTGACTTAGAAAAAAGACTGGCAAGCGAGGAAAGAGAAGAAACTGGCGATTTTATCGCTAATACTGCCGAAACTGTCGGTTTAAGTGCCGTTAAATACGCCGATCTCAGCCAAAATCGCAATAGTAACTACGTTTTCAGTTACGACAAAATGCTCAATCTGCAAGGCAACACCGCCCCCTATATGCTGTACGCTTACGCTAGGGTCCAGAGTATCAGTCGCGAAGGTGGTATTAATTTTCAGGATTTAAGTGCCAATTCACCGCTAATTCTCAAGGATGAAAGCGAATTAATTCTGGCTAAACAATTACTGCAACTGCCGGAAGTAATTAGTGCCGTGGAAGAGGATTTATTACCTAATCGTTTATGTGATTATCTTTATGAACTCAGTAAAAAGTATAATCGTTTCTACGAAAATTGTCCCGTTCTAAAAGCGGCAGAACCGATTAAAACCTCTCGTTTATTTTTGTGTGATTTAACGGCAAGAACCCTAAAATTAGGCTTATCTCTCCTGGGAATCCCCGTTTTGGAAAGAATGTAAATCAGTTATCAGTTATCAGTTATCAGTTATCAGTTATCAGTTATCAGTAATCAGTTATCAGTTATCAGTTATCAGTTATCAGTTATCAGTTATCAGTTATCAGTTATCAGTTATCAGTTATCAGTTATCAGTTATCAGTTATCAGTTATCAGTTATCAGTTA